>JBGSVU010000444.1:0-9185 GCA_041752775.1 Pirellulaceae bacterium
CTTCTGCCATCGCCTCGAAATTCAGGATCACGCGGTGTCGCATGGTTGGCAGGTAAACGCGACGGACGTCTTCGAAGCTGACATTGAACCGGGAATCCAGCAACGCGCGGACCTTGGCCGCCAGCGCCAGCGTCTGCGCACCGCGGGGGCTGCTGCCGTACCGCAGCCAGGAATTCGTCGATTCGGTCGCCAGTTCACCCGCCGGATGAGTCGCCAGCGTCAGCCGCACAATGTAATCGCGCAAATGGTCGGCGAGGATCACCTGGCGAATCAGACCCTGCCATTTCTGAATCTCCGCCCCATCCATCACCTGTTCCGGATGAACGGTAATTCCTTTTGTCGTGCGATCAATAATGGTCGCCAGTTCCTCACGTCCGCTGTAGCCGACCACCAGTTTGAACAGAAACCGGTCCAGTTGGGCTTCGGGCAGCGGGTAGGTGCCTTCCTGTTCAATCGGGTTTTGTGTGGCGAGCACGAAGAACGGCTTTTGCAATTCGTAGCGTTTGCCGCCGACCGTGACCGTGCCTTCCTGCATGGTTTCCAGCATCGCCGACTGGGTTTTGGGTGTTGCGCGATTGATTTCGTCGGCCAGACAGATCTGGGTGAAGATCGGACCCCGCTGGAACTCGAATTTCCGGCGGCCCTCCTCCGATTCCACGATCATGTTTGTGCCGAGAATGTCCGACGGCATCAGGTCGGGGGTGAACTGAATCCGGTTGAAATCCAGATTCAGGGCCTCGGCGAGCGTCCGAACCAGCAGGGTTTTTCCCAGTCCCGGAGCGCCTTCCAGCAGGCAGTGACCGCCGATCATCAGTGACGTCAAAACGCCATGCACGATTTCATCGTGTCCCACGATCACGCGACCGATCTGGTCTTTTACGGCCTGGTAACGACTGCGAAACTCTTCGGCCAGCTGGTTGAATTCGTCGGCTGATGTCATGGGCAGGCGGGTTCAAAACGGAGAGGGACAAAATCAAATCCGCCCCATTGTGACAGGCCGCACTGGCAAAATCCAGCAGACGTCAGTCCGCCGCCGGCTGGGCCGGAACCATCGTGCAGGCAAACGTCAGACGCGCGACATTCTGGTCGCCGACCTGCAATTTCCCGGACAGATAATAGGCGCTGGAAACCTGCTCATCGATGGCCACCGCGACCTGAACCGTTTCACCGGGCCGCACGATCCGTTTCAGCCGGATGCCGTCCATCCGCGTCACGACCGGGACCCCGCTCCCTTCGATCCCGTTGGCGGCCAGCAGAATCGCTCCCGCCTGCAGGGCGGTTTCACACAGGATCACCCCCGGAACAATCGGTTGTCCCGGATAGTGTCCCTGCACAAAAAACTCGTCTGCCCGATAAGTCTTTTCACAGACAATCGAATCCGCCTCGCGCTGCAACACGCGGTCGATCAGCAACATCGGCGGACGGTGCGGGATCAACTGCTGAATCTGTTCGCTGTTCAGGGGCAATTTCATTCTCCACCCTTCGGTGCAGGTGCTGGAACCGGCCCAGTATCCAGGGTTTCTGTTGGGGCCGCGACGGTGGCGGAGCTCAGGTAATTCATGACATCGTTGGCCACGATCACGCCATAGTTGATCGTGCCCAGCCATCCCGACATGATGATTCCGCAGCTGCCGGCATGATACAACCCCGGCACCTGTTCGGGTAACGCCCGGCTGACCGCCAGCCCTTCGAACTTCGTTCCGAAACTGGCTCCACCGAGGTGTTGCGTGTAATGCTCGAACGTCCGGGGCGTGGCAGCTTCGGCATGGTTGATTTTTTCGCGGCAGTTGGGCACGTATTTTTCCAGCGCGTCGAGCGTGGTTTCGACCAGATCGGCTTTGCTGGCAGCATAGTCCTCTTCGCTTAACCCGGCCCAGTCCTCATACCGCGCGTTGGTACTGGAGACGATCAAATACCGCGGTTTCGATTCGGGGCGAATGTCGGGATAGTAAAAGGAAAACGTCCGGCTGGTCACGTCGCGCGACAGCAGCAAATCCGTTTCGAACCGGTTTGCCGTACTGCTGAACAGCAGGTCGCCCGTGTCCCGGTCAATCTCAACGCCGGGCTTCAGCCCCATGTAGACCTGTGTGCTGGAATTGTTCAGCCGCACGGCCCGGGCCTGGTCGGCGAATCCGCGATCCAGCCTGTCTTCACCCACCATGCCAAAAATTGTGGCCCGCAGGTTGGCGTTGGACACGATCGCATCGGTGCGGATTTCGCGTCCGTTGACGGTCACCGAATGGACCCGGTCGTTTTTCAGTCCGATTTTCTCCGCCGTACTGCGGATCCTGATGTCGACTCCATTGGACCGCATCTCGTCTTCCATCGATCCGACCAGCCCGTCGGTTCCGCCCTGAAAGGTGTATACGCCTTTTGACATGAAATTGGAAAACACGATTCCGTAGGTAATCGCCGGGTCCTCCAGCGTCGATCCGTTGGCGTAGGTAATCGGCTCCATCAACAGACGGACCACGTCCTGGCGGCCCGGAAAGAACTTTTCGAACAGCTCGCCCGTCGTCATCGACTGGTCGTCATAGAAATTCATCCCCCGCGCCGTATCGAAAAAGGAATTCACGGTATCCGGCCCGATCCCGAATTTTCCGGTCAACAGGTCCGTAAAATGTTTGCGGTCAAAGGATGTCGTCAGCGAAAACATCGGATTGTCGAATCGTACCCCGTGCAGCTGGACAATCGAATCGGCAATTTTCGCATTCCAGTAGCGGCGACAGCTCTTGATCATCCCGTGGGGAAAGCCGTGCAGCGAGATGTCAAACAGATGCCCGCCCGGTCGCCTGAACCAGGTCGCCAGCCCACCGAGCTTGTAATGCTGCTCCAGCAGCAACACCGAACGGCCGTCGCGCGCCAGGATATTGGCAGCCGTCAACCCGCCCAGCCCGCTGCCAATTACCACGACGTCATAATGCGGCCGCACCCCGGCCAGAAAATCTTTCGGCATCCGCCTGCCTGCGAAAAAAACAGAAACCTGAAACGCACCCACAAGATTAGGCGATCAACCCGAACAACTCAACGCCGTCCGGTCACAGCTTGCCTGTCTGGTGCGTGGCAGATTGGCCTGGCCTGGACTATTTCCGGCCCGGGCGCTCGCTGGCTTTCTGCAGTTTGGGCTGGGGACGCGCTTTCCAGGACTTGACGTCTTCCTGCAGGACTTCGATGGCTTTTTCCAGCTGCCGGTCCGTCCCCTGCATCATGTCACCTGGATGCGGCCAAATGACAAAATCCGGTTCGGCGCCGTGCAGCTCCATGTCTTCGCCGTCTCCTGCCAGGTACCAGCCGCGAAACGGCATCCGCAGAAAACCAAGGTCCATAATCGATGTTCCACCCGTGCTGATCACCCCGCCCGCTGTCGGGACGCCAACCAGTTTGCCGCGTTTCAGGGTCTTGATCGCGTGGCTGAAAATCTCCGCATTGGAAAAGCTGTTCTGGTTGCACAACACGATCACCGGTTTGTTCCAGGTCGCATACACCATCCGGTCGTGCGGATAACCCGGCCCGCCATCCCGCGGAACGGTAATCGCATGAGTCGGCTGGGTCAAAATCGTCAGCAAATGGTCGGCCGTCGATCCGCCACCATTCTCCCGTACGTCGATCACCAGTCCCTCCTTGCCACTGGCGATGGCAAACAGGTCCCGTTCAAAATCGTAGAAACTGCCCATGTCCATCCCGCGAATATGGATATACCCGAAAGTATCCCCGGACGCCTCGCGGACCTTCGCCTGATTCCCCCGAACCCAGTGTTCATACAGCAAACCGCGCGCGGCCGAAAAGGTAATCGGACGAATGGTCACGTCGCGGCTCTCGCCAGCGGCATTGCTCACCTTCAGCACCACGTCGCGCGGCAGGGGACCATTCAGCACGGTGGTCAAATCCATCCCCGGATCGACTTCGGTTCCATCCACCGCCAGAACCGTTTCCCCGGCTTCGACGCGACTTCGTTCACTCCACGCCGGACTGCGATAAATCACGTCGCGAACCAGCAGGCCCGGGCCCTTGTGTTTCGGGTCAAATCTCAGCCCGAAATGAGCCGTCGATTCGTTCCACGAACGTTCCTCGGCGCTGGCAGCTCCACCGCCACCACGTCCGGGACGACCGCCGGCAAAGAACCCCAAATGCGAGCCGTTCAGTTCACCCAGCATCATCTGGACGACGCTGGCAAAAGTCGCGTCGTCGGGAGCGTTCTTCGCCGCATCGACGTACTTGCGCCGGATTTCGTCCCAGTTGCGATTGTTCAGATTTCCGTCGTAGAAACCGTCCCGCATGGCGCGCCAGGCCAGATCAAATCCGGCCTGGTAGCGGAGTGCATTGTCGATCGTCTTGAGCGCGCGGAACGTGTAACTCTCGGCTTTCCCGCCGCCATCGAGACTCTCCGGGTTGCCGCCAACCAGCCAGAGAATTTTGTTTCCTTCGCGAATCCAGCGCGCCTGCCGGCCCGTTTTTGCGTTCAGCAGTTTTGGGGTCAACTCGGCGGGGGGCTCGATCGTGTACGTCCCGGGTTTGCCGTCGATATTGGCCGTGAAAGCCAGCTTTTTGGAATCGTGGGACCAAAACAGCCCGCCTTCTCCCGTATTGGGAATGGAAACGCGCACGATCCGTTCATGGATTCCGTCGGCATCGACGATGACTTCCGGAATTTTGTCCTTGTCATCAGCGGGAGGTTTGCCTTCGGCGGATTCCTTCTGTTCCAGAGGGGGTTCGTCACTGGCCGGTGATGTCCCGGATGGATCGGCGGCCGGTTCCTTTTTCGCAGGTTCCTCCGGCTGGTCCTGGCCGGGTTTGTCGCTGGAGTTTTTCGGTGCGTCCGGATCGTCAGGTTTGCCCTTGCCGGGTTTGTCCTTGCGGGCTTTTTCCAGGGCCTCCAGCGCTTCTTTCATTTTGCGGTCGCGCTGTTCGATTTCGCTTTCCTTTTTCTGCAAGTGCACGAAAAAGATGTCGCTCTCCTCACCGAAACGGCGACCCGTGAACGCGATGAATTTTCCGTCCGGCGACCAGACCGGATTGCCGTCGTTATCGGGATGGCGGGAGATATTCAGCGGCGGCACGGAACCATCGACGGGCGCCACAAAAATGTCGCTGTTGAAGTCGTTGTCGCTGACCGCCCAGGTCAGCCATTTGCTGTCCGGCGACCAGTCAAATTCGGGCTGGTTCCACGAGTCGAGAAAAACCTTCTGGTCGCTGCCGTCGGCCTGCATCATCCACAAATCACCGCGACCCTTGACCCACGCGATCTGTTTCCCGTCCGGACTGAATTTCACCGCTCCATCGACGGCGCCATCTTCGGTCAGCCGGTCCAGCTGGAACTCGTCATTCAGCCACCAGTATTTGCCGGAGTCCTTGCGGGTTGCCCGCCAGAGGTCGCTTTGGCCCGAGGTGTCGCTGGCAAACAGAATCGATTCTCCATCGGGCGCAAAGGCGACTGACGATTCCTCTTCGGGGGTGTCCGTAATCTGTCGGGGCTCACGCAGAATCGTGTCCATCACAAACACGTCACCCCCGGCGACAAAGGCCACTTCCAGCCCGTCCGCCGAAAAAGCGACTTCGCTGGCCGAGTTGAGCGTGACGTTGCGGGTCGGCGGAGTGACCTGGTCGGCGCGACAAATCAGCCGGATTTTTTGCGGCTGCTGGTCTTCACCGGGACGAAACGAGTAAAGATCGAACAGGTGCCGGAAGACAACCGTCTGGCCATCGCCGGAGATGCAGGGCATAACCACCGTATCGTCTTCGAAACGGGTCAGCTGTTTCGCGTTACTGCCGTCGATCTGCCGGTGCCACAGGTTGAACGACCCGCTTTCGCCACTGACGTAGTAAAAGCCTTTCCCGTCAGCGTCCCACAGGGGAGAACGGGCACCCGATTCGTCATTGCACAGCTGGGTGAACTGGTTCTGTTCCATGTCGTAGTGCCAGACCTGACTGGCCTGACTGCCGCGATAGCCTTTCCGCCACCAGGCCACGCCTTCGCGGGTGAACAGCAACTGTTGGCCGTTTTTCGACAGCCTGCCATTTTCACCGGCGGCATCGAACACCAGCTGCTCGGGACTGTGAGGCTTTGCAGTGATCAGGAAAAATCTCGCGGCGTCGCGCCAGTAATGGTCGCGGTTGCCGGCGACCAGCAAGGCATCGCCGTCGCCCGCCCATTCCATCAGGGAATAGCCGTCAGAATGGAACGTCAGCTGTGTCGGCAGTCCACCCGAGACCGGAACCACAAAAACCTGGGGTGAATTCCCCAGCCGGTCGCTGACAAAAGCGATCCGTTTGCCGTCGGGCGAGAATTTGGGCTGGGAATCGTTGTCGGCCGAACTGGTCAACTGCCGCGCCGCGCCGCCTTTGGTCGCAACGATCCAGATGTCACCCCGCCAGGCAAACGCCAGTCGCTGTCCGTCAGGCGACAGGTCGGGGTCACTCGCCAGGTCGATCGGCTGCTGGGCCGCGGCGCTGGGCAGGGCGCCCGACAGCGACAGGCAGAACAGGAATGTGGTGGCGGCGACTGCGATCCAGTTGGGGAATTTCATCGTGAGCATGTCTCGTGCGGAAAAAATGCCTGATTGAACGTAGCTGTTCACGCGCCGGGGGCCGACCCCCTGAAACATGGACAATGTGTTATCGACCCGTGAACGCTTGCTTTGAACGGCCGGTGAAACGGGATGGCGACCTTCAGCGAGTATGCACCAAACCAGCCCGGATGTCAGCCTTTTTTCGGACAATTCAGCATGGTGCCTGCGGCAGGTCCGTTACGGCCCGTTTGCAGATCTGCCCGGTCTGCCCGTTTCGCATCCAATTCCCCACTGCCGGACAAAACCGGCGGGTTCCGGTGCGGCTACTGGTCCCGGCGCGTCGCCACAGTCAGAATTAATTCCACTGCGGGTTTCGCCGCTGTCAATTCGCATCGTTCATCCCGACCGGAAATTGCTCATGTCCTTTAGTATCCGATGGATTGCATTGTCAGTCCTGTTGACCGCCGTTGCGTTGCTGCCCACCCGGACTGATGCCCAGCTGGGCAAAGGGTCCGTACCCGACGATTTGAAAACCGGATGGGACACGATCACACCGGACCAGGCCAGCCAGTGGCTGAACGTCCTCGCCGGGCCGGTCTTTCAGGGACGCGGTTCGGGACAGGAGGGGTATACCAAAGCCGCTCACTGGGTGGCCGGAAAAATCGCGGAGTTCGGACTGGAGCCGATGGGCGACGGCGGAACCTATTTTCAGATGCTGCCCATGTCGCGGATGTCCCTCGACGCGACACAGACCAGCCTCTCCGGACCGGGCGATTTCCGGCTGGAGCCAGGACCGCAACTGGGATTCAACCGCTTCGCCGACAGCGGAGCCGTGACCGGGAAAATAGTTGTGGTTTCACTGACCGGTCGCCGGCCAACCCTCGATGACAATGTTTCCCTGCGGGACAAGGTGGTGATTTTTGTGACCGACGACGAGGCCCGCAGCATCGCGCCCTTCCTGATCGGACGCCAGAATGTGGCTGCTGCCCTGCGCGTCGTTGACAATGATTGTCAGACGGATACCCAGGTCAGTCGCGAAGGTGGACGGCAACGGGGCGGATCGGGGGTGGCGGGAACCATCCGTCGTGACGCGGCAGAAAAACTGCTGGCAGCTGCCGGCGGAGAATCGGCCTGGCTGGACGTCGCCGCAGACGTTCCCTTTGCAGCCCACGAAACCGAAGCCGAGGCAACACTGCAGCTGCGGGCCCGGCAGGAACCCGCCGCTATTCCCAATGTGATCGGATGGATTCCCGGCTCGGATCCGGAGTTGCGCAACGAGTATGTCGTGATCGGATCGCACCTGGACCATCTCGGAATCCAGAACGATACGATGTTTCCTGGCGCGGACGACAATGGTTCCGGATCCACCGCCGTTCTCAGTATCGCGCGGGCGATGGCGACCAATCCCGTCAAACCGAAACGAAGCGTACTGTTTATCTGGTTCGCCGCAGAAGAAATCGGCCTCGTGGGTTCGGCCCACTATGTCGATCACCCACTCCTGCCCCTCGAGAAGATGGTCTGCATGTTCAACATCGACATGGTGGGGCGAAATGAAGAAAAAGAAAACGAGGCCGCCGAAGACAACCTCGAGACGGTCCATCTGATCGGCAGCAAACAGGGGGACACGGGCTTGCACGACGTGATCATGCGGGCCAACGAAAGTGTGAATTTCCAGTTCGAATATGACGAAGAGGGTGTGTTTGGACGCAGCGACCAGGCCAACTTTTTCAAAAAGGGAACGTCGGTCGCGTTTCTCTTTGGCGGTTTTCACCCAGACTATCACCGCCCGGGTGACGGTCCCGAAAAAATCAACTACGACAAAATCGCAGCAGCGGCCCGGCTTTTTTACCTGTCGATCCATTACGCCGCCGAACATGGCCCGTTCCCGCGACCTGCGACCGGGGACCCCAGTGCCGATGCCACCGGCGAACCGGCTGTCCCGGCCAAAGAGATGACACAAACGGCGCCCCATGACGGAAACTGGACAGCCGTCTCGGCCCGGTTGGCGGGAAACGCTTTTCCTGACGAGGTGACCCAGTCCATTTCGATGAAGCTGGACGGGGAGAAATACTCGGTCAGCGTGGGCGACCGGCTGGATGAGGGAACTGTGGTCATCAATGCGGGCGTCACTCCCCACCAGATGACGATCACAGGCGTGACTGGTCCCAATCAGGGGAAAACCATTTTTGCGATTTTCGAATCTGGCGGTGCCGACGAATTGCGGATTTGCTATGAGTTGACCGGAAAAAAATTTCCGGAAACGATGGAATCAACCGCGGAAAACGGATACTTTGCGGTCAAATTCGCGCGGAAGCGGAACTGAGTGGATTCCGGCTTCAGAAAATACGGCTTTCCGTCAACGAAATGAACAGTCCCCTTGAAACGATGAACAGGTCAGGCGATGGCGTCGAATCCTGGAGTCCCAGCTCCTGGCGGCAATTTCCCGCGCTGCAGCAACCCGTCTACGACGATCCGGACGAACTGGAGTCGGTGCTGCAACGCGTGGCGCATCTGCCGCCCCTGGTCACCAGCTGGGAAATCCAGGATCTGAAACAGGGGCTGGCCGATGTGGCTGCCGGTGACGCCTTTCTCCTGCAGGCAGGTGACTGCAGTGAGTCGCTGGACGATTGCGAAACCTCTGCCATTGTCCGCAACCTCAAAGTCCTGATCCAGTTCAGC
>JBGSVU010000445.1:0-3982 GCA_041752775.1 Pirellulaceae bacterium
CTGGTCGCAATTGTGGCACGAAGCCGACCATTCCTACATGAACAAGAACTATTCCCAGTCCCTGGTTCACTACCGCGAGATGGCCAGGCGCGATCCCTACGACGGAGTCGCCCATTACCGGCTGGCCGTCAGCCTGCTGGAGGTCGTATCCGAACTGGTCGCCGGGGAGAATCCCGACGAGGCCAGCCCTGATCCGGCGGAACCGGCGCCTGGCGAATCCAGTGAAATTGCAGCCTTGCTCGACGAAGCTACTGTCGCGATATCGGCTGCGATTGAACACCGGCAGTGGAGAACCGCCAGCAAGTACCAGTTGGCGCGGATCTATTACATCCAGGGAAACATGGAATCGGCGTCGAATGTTCTGGATGAGATTCGCGATACCGAACCCGGTTTTGTTTTCCGGAATATCCGGGAATATTTTCCCAAACTGCTGGAGCAGGGGGAATTCAGGGATACCGCCCGAATGAGAATGGGCGAAGTGTCTGCGCAATAGCCTGTCCCGTGCCTGGCCGCCCAAGGGTTTCCTCCAAAGGGTTCTGTCACTCTCTGCCTTGCCGAAGGGAAGCGCCCCCGTTTGGCACAGGCTCCGGCTGTCTCCGAATCGCCGCCCGAGACGGACTGTCATCTGCCGGCGGAAACCGGCAACAGTCCCTGGAGGTCGAAAACCGGGCAAATACTCCAGCTGCCGCACCGGAATTGCCGGCGAATCCACGTTGTCAACAATCAAAATGGCAACTGCAACGGAAGCCCAAACAGAATTCCGGCTACGCACGCCGTCATGCAACAGGCCAGCATTCCCCCCAGCATTGCCCGCAGTCCCAGTGCAGCCAGTTCTCCGCGCCGTTCGGGAATCAGCGAACCAATTCCGCCCAGCTGGATTCCGATCGCACCGAAATTGGAAAATCCGCAAAGTGCGTAGGTCAAAATCAGCTGGGTCCGTTCACTGACCATGAGGTCGCGGGTCGAATCGAAATCGGCAGCCTTCATTTGTGTCAGGATTTTCCCCAACTCGCTATAGGCGACAACTTCATTCGCCACGATTTTCGTACCCAGCAGATTTCCGGACACGAAACAGTCCCGGGTTTCGATGCCCATGACCCATGCCAGCGGCCAGAACAGGAATCCGAACATTCCAGCCAGGGACCACTCCAGGTTCACCGGCTGGTCCCGGTAAAAAAACCGGTTCAACAGGGTTTCCAGCAGTTCACCCAGCCCGCCAAGAATCGCGTCGCACAGGGCAATCAGCGCCAGAAAGGCGATCAACATGCCGACAATGTTGATGGCCAGCTTGATGCCATCGGTCGTCCCGGTCGCTGCGGCATCGATGATGTTGGTGGCCTCACTTTTGCCCGCCCGAATCGACATTCGCGAACGTTCCAGCTCATCTGTTTCCGGTGGCTCAAGTATCTTTGCGATCAGCAGCGCAGCGGGAGCTGAAATGATCGAGGCCACGACCAGATGCCCGGGGCTGATCCCCATACTCACATAAACTGCCATCAGTCCGCCGGTCACAGTCGCAAACCCGCCGACCATCAGGGCAATAAGTTCGCTGCGGCTCATTCCGCCCACGTAGGGCCGAATGACAAGTGGAGCTTCGGTATGTCCGACGAAAACGTTGGCTGCCGCCGCCAGACTTTCCGGCCCGGTTGTCCCCAGCGTTCGCTGCATGACCCACGCCATCCCTTCGACAACTTTCTGCATGATGCCGAGATAATACAGCACCGACATCAGGGCGCCAAAAAAAATGACGGTTGGAATGACGCCAAAGGCAAACGAGGTGAGCATGATCAGGGCATCCACCGGAGGGGCGGATTCCCCCGGATAGAATCGAAATACGAAGGCAGCTCCCTGGTCGGCGCAGAATTTGATCCCTTCAAAAAAATTCTCAAAGGCGGAAAACAGGATTCCATCCGGAAAACGCCCCTGAAAAGTCCACGTCTGGGACTGAAACAGAACCAGTCCCAGTACCAGCTGCAGCGCCAGCCCGCGGACCACCATCCCCCACGGCACCCGCCCCGGCCGCGAACTCATCGCCCACGCCAGCAAGACCATCACCACCAATCCGCCAGCACTGACCAGATTCAACAGACTCATCAAACCATCACTCCGGAACCCGCAGGTTCAACCGTTTTTCGTTTTCTGTCCGCCAGTTGCAGGCCCAGCGGGACCGCCCTCGATATCCGGGGACCAGTCATAGATCCTGTACGTTTTGGTCCGCCTCGCTCCCCCCCGCTCCAGCGTCTGGCGCGACAGCAGATTCGATTCCAGAACCCAGCTGAACTCGCCTTCCACAAATTCCCATTTCAGCAACTCCTGGGCAAGGCTTTTCATCAACACCATGCCCACGCCCCAGCGCTGAAACTCCGGGACGACGTTGGTGCTGATCATGCGCACGTTTTTGATTCGTTTTCGTCCCAGCAGCAAACGGAGAAAACCGAAAGGAAACAGCCGTCCATCCATCTGTTTGATCCGCGGATTGAAATCGAGCAGGACAAAGGCCACGCCGATAACCCGCCCTTCAAACTCGGCAATCCGCACCAGATTGTGCACGATCAGCAATTTCAGACTTTTGGCCGTGTGTCTCGCTTCGGCCTCCGTCATGGGCACAAACCCCCACGTGCCGGGCAAGGCCTGGTTGTAAACCCGCAGGAATTCGTCCACGTCTCCCGCGAGGCGTTTCCGGTCCGTGCCGCGGACGGTGATCCCAAAGCGTTCCCGCGCCTGGTCGGCGATGCGTTCCAGTTTCGGATCGAGCGAGCTCATCATGTCCTTGCGACCCACAAAGGCATACAGGTCCTGGCTTTTGAAAAATCCGGAATCCTCCACCAGCTGCCCATAAAATGGTTTGTTGTACGGCATCAGAAACTTGGCCGGTTCGTGAAATCCTTCGACCAGCAACCCGCATTCATGGTTCATGGCCGGGTTGAGCGGACCCCGCATCCGGTCCATCCCGCGTTCCAGATGCCACGCTTTCACCGCAGAAAAAAGCGCCCGCGAAACCTTCACGTCATCGACCGACTCAAAAAACCCCCACATCCCCCGCTTCTCATTGTGCACCTGGTTGTGACCATGATCGATGATGGCCGCGATCCGCCCGACCAGCTGCCCACCGCGACGGGCAAGAAAAGTCTGGATCTCCGCATTGTCATAGAAGGGATGCCGCCGGAAATTCAGCAATTCCTGCTGGTTGGTGACCAGCGGTGGAATCCAGTTCGAGTCACCCCGGTAGTGGTTCCAGGCGAAACGGACAAACGCTCTCTGGTCAGCTCGGGTCTGGACTGGATCGACCGTGACGGGGGCGTCGTTCATGGCTGGATTGATGTACGGGTTTTTGCTTACACTGAGACATTCAGTTGCGATTCCGGCGGGTGAGGAACATGTTCACTTCTGACCGCGGCCAGGTCAATCGGACTGATTTCGCCTCGCTTGAACGGACTGGACGGGATGACTGTATTGTTAACGGGTGCAACCGGGTTTTTGGGAAACAACCTGTTGCGGGAACTGAACGGGCGCGGCCGGCCCGTCGTGGCCCTGATTCGCGCCGATCGCAACACGCCGGCGCTGGCCGGACTGGATTATGAACCATTCCACGCGGAATTATCCGGCCTCGATGAGCGGCAACTGGACCAGCTTCCTTTTTTTGACGTCTGCATCCATTCGGCAGCACTGATTCAGATCGGCTGGACTCGCGTGGTGGAAGCCCGACGGGTCAACGTTGAGGCGACGCGAAAACTGGCCCGTCTGTGCCAAAAACGGGGAGCGCGGATGGTTTTTGTCAGTACAGTCAACACCCTGGCCTGTTCCACCCGCCCGGACACGGTCCGGGGCGAACAGGACCGCCAGCCAGGTTGCCCGCCGATTTGCTATTCCGTGACCAAGCGTGAAGCGGAACAGGAAATTGAGCTGCTTGTGAGCCAGGGGCTGGACGCCGTAACCGTTCATCCCGGATACATGCTGGGCAGATGGGACTGGCGCCCCAGCT
>JBGSVU010000446.1:0-5451 GCA_041752775.1 Pirellulaceae bacterium
GGTCAAACCCCGGCAGGGCTGGATATCGCCCGCGACCACGAACATGTTCATGTCCGGCAGTACGAGCGGTGGGGGCCGCTGTTCATACCGGCGTATTTGGGATGGTCGGCGGTGTTATGGTGTCGCGGCCGCGATCCGTACCGCGACAACCCTTTTGAGATGGCCGCTTATGCCGACGACGAGCGGCGGCGAAAGGCAGACCAGAACAGACCAGACGCCGACGGAGGACTGCGTATACAATAACGCCAGCAGTGGCTGCGGTTCCGCTTCCGCCGGATTTATCCGGCGGAGCGACAACTGGCGGCTACAATCGGATTGATGCCACCTGCCCCTCTCCGTCCGGTTTATCCGGGCGGAAGGAGCGTGAAAGTTTGCCCCAGGAAATTTTCCAGAACTCCCAAAAAAAATGATTCAAAAAAAACAGCATCCTTTCGTTGCCCTGTTCGCCCTGCTCCTGTCCGCAGCCTTGGCCCCCAGTTCGCAGGCGAACGAGGTCCGCGTCGATGAAATCTGGAGCGACAACATGGCGGCGTCGATCGAGACGGCGCAAAAGGAGCATCAGGACATGATCCTGTTGTTCACCGGATCGGACTGGTGTCCACCCTGCCAGAAGCTGGAAAAGGAAACGCTGGGGCAGGCGGACTTTCTGGCTGGCGTGCGGGACGGATGGGTGTTGGTGAAGTTTGATTTTCTCCGCAACTCACCGTTGTCCAAAGAGCTGGAGCAGCAGAATGAAAAGTGGAGCGAACATTACGGCGTGGCGGCTTTTCCGACCCTCGTGCTGGTCGATGAACAGCAGCGGCCCTTCGGTTTTCTCGGCTATCAGGAAGGCGGCCCGGTAACCATGCTCGAATCCCTGCGGGACCTGAAGGAGCGTCGGGCGATGCGCGACAACGCCCTGGCCCAGGCAGAAAAAGCCGAAGGCGACCAGCGTGCTGCTTTTCTCGACCAGGCGCTCACCGCACTGGACCCGACCGTGGTCGAAGTCTGGTACACCGACATCGTCGAAGAGATTGTGAAACTGGACGAAGACAATCACCTTGGCCTGCGAGAAAAATGGTATGGCGCCCGTGACGCCGAAGCCCGCCAGATTATTTTTGCCGACATCCGCGCCGTATCCCGACTGGCCCGGCCCGAACAGGCGATCAGCTTTATTGACGAAGTCCTCGAGGCGGTGGAGTTTCCCGTTCAGGAGCGGTTTGAGATTCTCAAAATCAAACTGGGACTGCTGCAGCAGGCGGGCAATGAAGCCGGTGCGCTCGACCTGCTGGATTCGATGCTGGGCATGCCCGAAATCAGCGACGCCACCCGCCAGCGACTGATCGTCAAAAAAGCGCTCCAGTATTTTTCGTCGGGACGAGTGCAGGAGGCGACCGGTTTGCTGGAAGCGTCGATGGGAGAAAAGGGAAATTTCTTTGTGAGGCTGACTTTGGCCCAGATCCTGGCCAAATCGGACCAGACCGACCGGGCCATTGCCTTGCTGAACGAAGCAATCCCCCAGGCCAGCAACGAACCGGACGCGCTGGTGGAGCTGGTCGCTGCGCTGGCCGACCTGCAGTCCCGCAGCATCGGCGACGATGCGGCTTTGGACACGCTGGAACAATTTGCCAATAACGAACAGGTCCCGGTCGATTTGCGGGCCGAAGCCCTTCTGCAGGCGGCAATGATTATGCGGGAGTCCGGCCGGGTTCGCCCGGCGACGTTAACAGAGAACCGGGCGGTGGCCCTGGCCAAAACCCCGGAACTGGCCCGCGAACTGCAACGCGTCGTCGATGCTCTGCGCAGTCGTGTGGACGATTCGGGCAACTGATCTGACAGGCAACGGGACGGCCAGTCAGAAGTTTTTCGGAAATCACCGCATGGGGGCAGGACGACCGGGACGGCGACCGCGAATTTTTCCGGTCGGGCTTGAGAAAATTGTGTTTTTGGTTACGATTCTGGAGTTGAACCCGGTACAGGATTCGGGCGTCCGGGAAATGGCCGCATCGGGTTCATGCCCTTGCCTTTCGATCGTGCTGTCCACAGCCGACCGACCGGGTAAATGGAGGATAAGCGAATGGTTAGCAGGCTGATTCGAAATCAGTTGCCGGAAACGGTTGTGGGTTCGAATCCCATGTCCTCCGCTTGATATCTTTTTCTGGCCACCTCTGAGCCCTGCTTCGCTCAGGTTTTCTGGCTCACTGTAATGGGCGGGCGTTCCACCCCGCCACGCTGTCCAGCGGGAAACAGCACGCCCCGCAACATCCGGAAACGGAGTGTCATTTCTCAGGCGACTGGGCCCTGGCGGTGGTTTCCCCACGCTGTTGGTCGACAACGACTGGCATCGTGCGGCGCAACTGGGCCATTCTGGCGTCGGCCTCCTCTGCGGCTGTGGCTCCGGTAGCACTCTCATGCTGGGCGAGGTAGTCCAGCAGCGACGATTCGGGGCGGTCGATCACGATCGTCCGGGTCTGGCCGGTTGAGCGGTCGCGAACCACCACAATCAATTCGGTTTCGGCGGGCTGTGACCGGCCATTTCCCTGCATCGCATCCCTGTTGGGCGAGTCACCGGTATTCCATTCGCTGTTGGCGGAGAGCCGTGCGGAAGGACTGGACTCATTCGATGCCAGAGTCATCGGCGGCGTCGTGGGTCGTTCGACCGGAACCAGTTCGGGGTTGGAACGACTGGCTGGCAGGGACAATGCAAACCCGTTGGAGTCGGGACGCGCGGTGGCGGGCAGGGTAGGGTGATCGGTGGGGAAGTTGGCCGCGTCCGAACTTGAGGCGAGCAGGGTGGCAGGGGCCTGCATCAGAATCCGGTCCAGCCCGCTGCGGGCGAGTTCAGTCCAGATGTTGGGGAGTGACGAATAGATTCCTTCGTCAAAATCGACTGCGGCAGCGTTGCAAACCCCCAGCAGCTGCCCACCGGAGGAGAACATTCCTCCCCCGCTGCGGCCTTCGACAGGCCTGCCAAAAATGTCGTATTTGTCGACTCCGTCGTAGTTGGACAAATTCTTGATTCGGGTTCGGCGAATCGTCGGCGGTTGCCCATGGTCGCATCCGATTGTAAAGACCTGGTCCTGCTGGCTGACGACCATTTTGGGTGGAGCTACCGGAATGGCTGGCAGCGGCGTTTCGGCAACGATCCGGACCAGTGCCACGTCGCGGGGCCCAGCATCATAGGTCAACAGTTGTCCGCGGGCGATTTGCTGGCGGTCTCCGGGCAACCAGCCGTATTCGGCGGTGATTTCTCCGGCACCCTGGTTTTCCCGAAAGACATGCCCGCAGGTCAGCACAATGGCTTCGTTGCCGTGGGAATGTACGATCGTTCCTGTAGCAAATGACAACGAGTCCGCTTCGGTAACTTTGATCCGAACCGTAGCCTGCAGGGCGGCTGATTCAACGGCGTTTCCGGGTTGGCGGTCGCCATGAGTCGGGTCCGATGAGGGCAAATCGCCCGAACTTCGGGTCAACGTGGCGGGGGAACCGGTCTGTGATCCAACATCCAGTCGTGCGACCGGTTGGGGATGAGCTGCCGCGGGAGCGGACTGGAGCGACTGAAACCACCCGACGATTTCCTCAGCCGGGACCGGTTGGGGTGCGGAGTCGATTCGTTGAACGACCTGGTTGTTGAAAACAAGCACGAGGGATGGAGTCCGGTCGATCTGGAATTTTTCCACCCACGCAGGTTGCGCCCGGACGTCGATTTCCTGGACCGGGTATCCGGCGGCGACCAGCCGGTCGATTTCCGGTTTCTGCCTGGAGCAGGGGGGACAGTTCGACTGGGTGAAAAAATAGAGCCGCGGCACCGGTGGCGACGCGGTTTGCAACGCTGCGGCCTGGTGGGCAACAGTTGCGGTGAAAAGCAGCATCCAGACGGTAGCCGCAAAAACATCCCTGCATCGAGTCATTGGTCGCTCCCTGACCAAAATTTTTTGCCGAATCAATTCGGCGCGGTTCACAGAACTTTTCTGGCCCGATAAAGGCCGGCTGCCAGCGAAATAACGGGTATTCCATTGCCCGTCATTCCGGTTTCCCGGGTGGGTGGCCGTTCTGTGGGTTTATGGACAGACAAATGCGAAACGGGTCATAATTGAAAGTCCGGTCGGCGGTCAATTTAACCCGATCGCGATTTTCTGTCCAAACCAGTTTTGCAAAGCGGCAATGGTCCGCCGGGAATCACACTTGAACCTGAAAATGACACACGAAACGATGCTGGCAAAAATTGATAGCCCGCTGGCGAAACGACATTTCTGCGAAAAAGCGAGCGACCGCTGGTTGCTGGTGTCGCGGACGGTGTCAGTTTTTTTGTGGTGCATTGCGACAGTGGCCTGCAGCGCGGCGGCCTGCCGCACTGCCCTCGCGCAGGTGGAGGGTCCGGACTCCCGGCAGATCGCTCCTGACGCCGACCGCGGGGAAGGCGATCCGGATGGAGACAGTCGCCAGTCCGGTCTGGGAACTCTCCCAGACGACCCGGCGCCGGGCGCGGTCGTTGCCAAGTCGCGGCCTGGCCAGTTCAAACGTCCCGTCCTGATTGAATTCAATGGCGAAATCGATCACCGCATGGGGACTTACTTTCGCGACCGGTTAAGCAAGGCACGGCGGGGCGAAGCCGACCTGGTCATCCTCGAAATCGACAGTCCCGGCGGACTGAAAACGGTCTCGCTGGAGATTGCTGAAACGTTGCGCGATGTGGACTGGGCCTATACCGTGGCGTGGGTCCCGAACGAAGCGCTCAGCGGCGGAGCGCTGGTGGCTCTGGGTTGCGACGAGATTGCGGGAGCACCGACGATGCGGTTTGGTGACATCGGTGAAATCGCTTTTGACACGGAGTTCTGGGCTTTTCGGCTGGTGCCGGCCAAAGTCCAGTCGGTGCTGGTCCGGCAGGCGCGGGATCTGGCAGTTGCCAAACGCCGGCCGCCAGAACTGGCCGAAGCGTTGATCGACAAGGACGTTCAGGTTTTCACGCGGGAAGATGACGAGGGGAGACTGGAGTACCGGACGGTTCGCGTGGGTCAGCCGGCGTTGCCTGCGCCGTGGACACTGATTGAGGAAAGCGGCGAGGAGCGATTTCTGACTGTGAATGGAACGCGGGGTGCAGAGATCGGACTGATCGAAACGCTGGCGCGGGACCGGGAGGAATTGCTGGCGACGCTGAATGTCGAATCGGACAGGGTGACTGTATTTCGTCGGACGACATCGGATGCAATCGTTTACATGCTGAATTCACCGTGGATAACGGCGCTGTTGATTGTGGTGGGAATGTTGGCGCTCTACCTGGAGTTGAGCGCGCCGGGGATTGGCGTCGGGGCAGTGGTCAGCGGACTGTGTGCGTTGCTGTTTTTTGGTAGCCGGTTTCTGGGCGGCACGGCAGGGTGGCTGGAGGTGACCCTGTTTCTGGCCGGAGTCGTGTTGATCGCGATGGAGCTGTTTGTGATTCCGGGATGGGGAGTTTCCGGGATCTCGGGACTG
>JBGSVU010000447.1:0-2091 GCA_041752775.1 Pirellulaceae bacterium
AATCTCTTTCTGCAAAACCGGGTACAGATCAAAAGCCGCTCGTCCCGAATCGCTCGCTGCAAAATAGAATCCCGCCGCGCCCCCAAAGTTCGCAACCTTGACCAGAATGTCATTGCGAACGTTCGGATTGACGTCCAGCTCCAGAATGTCCTGGTCCGGTTTGACACCCCGCGCAACCGGATTGCGATGGACTTCGTGGCCATTCATCCAGACCGCAACCGCATCGTCGCTGCCCAGTGAAACCCGCAACCGGTTGCCAACCGGATAAATCGTGCGATGCAAATACCACGCGCCCGATTCCATCGTAAAAACATGAACGGCCCCGTCAGCAAAATCTTTCCTCGCTTTCCATTCGACCTTTCCGTCCCCTAAAGGGATGTAGTCGCCGTCCAGAACGCCACCTGGGCGAAGGTTGTTGCCTGGTTCGGCACCGAAGTTGTTTTTCAAAGCCAGCTCGCCGTTGGGCTCTGCAAACGGGCCCGCCAGATGCCAGTCACTCATCACCAGCGGACGTACCGAATCTTCTCCAGAAAAACGGATCCGGAAATCCGAAAATGCATGCTGCGCAAACTGGGACCCGAACTCCATTTCAACCCGGAATTCATGGTTCCCGGAAGGAAGCGGATCGGCCATCGCAAAAATTGCCGTTCGCTGGTCGTTGCGATGATGCCCGTCGATCGCCCATCCGTTCGTGCTGCCCGCCTGTCGGTCGATGGCCGCTGCGACGGGATAGGTCTCCTGCGAATGATCTGCCACCGCTGCCGCCAGCCGGATTTCACTGAACTCTTCTGCACTGCCGGCCGGTCTGACCCACAGGCGGATCTCGGTCATCACCGCGTTGCCGTTAGGGGATCGTCCGCCACCCACTCCAGGCCGGTGTGGGTCGGTAAAAACGTCCAGCCGCAACAGGGCTGCCGCCCCGTCCGTGATCCGTCCACCAATTTCGTATACATCAGTATCCGGATTGGTGCCGCCCGCACGAAACCGGCCAGGTTCATCATCCACGGGTTCCAACGTTGCACCTCCCCGCGACTTCGCCGTCACGTCTTCCGGATCGAACCAGCCTGCGAGAAAAGACTCCCGGGCCTGTCCGATCCATGCCTGCAGGGCCGCGTCCAGTTCCGGACGTGGGGTTTCGAGCTGTTCCGTAACCGAAGCGATTCTGGCATCGACCGCGGCCAGCCGAATTTCGTCTTCGGCGCTCATCACGGAAATCACCGGAGCCGGGTCTTTGATGTTCTGGTCCAGCGGCTGGTCGTCGAGGCTGTTGAAAAAGGCATACAGGGAATAAAAATCCTCTGCAGAAATGGGATCGTACTTGTGGTCATGACATACCGCGCATCCCAGCGTCAGCCCCATGAAGACCGTTCCCGTGGTGGAAACCCGGTCCACAACGTTGCGGTTAAACACTTCTTCGGCTATTGAGCCGCCTTCGTTGGTGGTCACATGCAGCCGGTTGTACCCGCTGGCAATCAAATCATCCGTCGTGGGAGTGGGCAACAGGTCACCCGCCAGTTGCTTGACTGCAAACTGGTCGAACGGGAGGTTGTCATTGAAACTGCGAACCACCCAGTCGCGATAAGGCCAGACTTCGCGGTAGTTGTCGAAATGCAGTCCATGAGTGTCCGCGTACCGGACCGCGTCCAGCCAGTAGCGGGCCATATGCTCGCCAAATGCTGGCGATTCGAGCAACCGGTCGACCAGCTCTTCATAAGCCGCTGGGCTGGTGCTGTGCAGAAACGCATCCACCGATTCCGGATCGGGAGGGAGCCCCGTCAAATCGAGCGTCACTCGTCGAATCAGACTCTCACGACTGGCAGGCGCCGAAGGTTGCTTTCCGTTTTCGAGCATGCGACGCAGGACAAAACGGTCGATCGGACCGCGACACCACGCATCCGAATCGAAACCGCCAACGGCCATTTCGGGTGCTGCGGGCCGGAGCGGCGCGACAAATGCCCAATGCGGCTCGTACGCGGCACCAGCAGCAATCCATTTCCTGATCGTGTCGATTTGCGACGGGGTCAGCGCCGATTTGTGCGAATCGGCCGGCGGCATTCGCTCGAACTCATCGCCGGAACTGATGCGCCGCAC
>JBGSVU010000448.1:0-4746 GCA_041752775.1 Pirellulaceae bacterium
TCACAGTCCCCCCTGGACGTGTCTGACGCACGATCGTGGCCAACGTCGTCCCACCGACCGTGTCGATCGCTCCAGCCCACCTGGACGCCAGCAGCGGCCGGGCGGTCGTATCGACCATTGCCTCCCGCCCGATTACCGTCACCGCTCCCAGCTGCCGCAACCACTCATAACGTTCCTGTTTGCCCGACACCGCAACGACGCGGTAGCCCAGTTTCGCCAGCAAACAGACCGCAAAACTGCCCACGCCGCCCGTTGCTCCCGTGACCACGATTTCACCATCACCGGCTCCAACATGGCCGTCGACCAGCCCCGCCACGGACTGGGCCGCAGTGAACCCCGCCGTGCCCAGAATCACGACCTCCCGCAGGCTCAAACCCGCCGGAACGGCATAAACCCATTCGCCCGGGACCGTGACCAGACTGGCAAAACCACCATCGACTTCGGTTCCAAATCGCGCATCCGCCACAAAAACTTCCTGGCCCACCTGCCATCGGGGATCATCCGATTCGACCACGATTCCTCCGGCATCAATTCCCGGCACAATCGGCAGTTTTCGCGCAACGCCGGGGTTGCCGCACGCACAGAGTGCGTCTTTGTAATTGACGGCCGACCAGCGAACCGCGATCCGTACCTGTCCTGGGGGCAGCGTATCGGTCGTTTGCCGCACCAGCCCCCCATTGGAAATTCCATCGCCCTGTCGGGTGACTTGCCAGGCAACTCGTTCGTTCATCGAGACGTTTCCTTGCACAAACTTCGGGTTGGCTCGCGTCCGGGATGGGGGCGCGAAATGCAGGTCCGGACGGTTTCCGCTATCCCGATACCGTGAATCGGGAGAGGGCCCGCGGTGCGACGTCTTCCTCGACCAGCAGAATCGCGACGTCGCCGGGCTGCAGTTTGTCGTCGCCCGTCGGCACGCGCACATAATCGTGTTGCAACACGGCGCCGACCAGACAGCCTTCGGGCAATCCGGCCTGGGCCAGTGTCGTTCCGGCCAGCGGTGAACCGTTTTCGACCTCGACTTCAATCACATCAATCACGCTGCCAGGCAAACGGCTGCGGGAAATCTCGATGCCGCGCGTCAGATACGCCAGAATCTGTTTGGCGGTGACTTCCCGTTCACTGACCGCGAGGTCGATCCCCAGTTTGCCCATCACGCTGGCATAGTCGGGGCGACCGATCACCGCCATGATCTGTTTGGCGCCAAGGTCTCTGGCTTCCACGCAGAGCATGATGTTGTCTTCGTCGTCACCGGTGCAGGCCACGAACGCGTCGGCCTTGCCCACCCGCTCCTCTTCCAGATTCTTGCGGCGGGTAGCGTCGCAGTTGACGATCGATGTCGTGTCGAGCACCGACGCCAGTCGCTGGCAGCGCTGTTCGTTGTTGTCCATGATCATGACCGTGAAACCCTGACGCTCGAGAGCCCGGGCCAGGTGCAGTCCGGTTTCGCCGCCCCCGGCGATCACGATCCGTTTACTGGCCATCTGCGCCGCATCAAACAGGCCGCGGATTGCCCGCGACTGTTCGGCCCGGCAAAAGACAATGATCCGGTCGCCGACCTGCAACTGGTCGTCCGGCCCCACGATCCAGGTCTTGTTTTCCCGTGTAATCGTGCCGATACGGGTTCCGTCGGGCATCTTCAGTTCGCGAATGGTTCCCCGCGTCATGCGGCTTTCGCGCTCGATCTCGATCGTCTCGACCTGCAACTCGCCGCGCGTGAACTGTTCGACGAGGATGCTGCTGGGATCGCGGATTTCGCGGGCCAGCTCGATCGCAGTCAAGTGCTCCAGGCTCAACAGCCGGTCGATCTGGAAATGCCGCTGATAGTCAAAAGTGGAAAGATCGCGAAAGACCGGAGCGTAAACCCGCGCCAGCGAACGGCGCGCGCCCATCGCCTTGGCCATGCTGGCCGCCACAATGTTGACTTCGTCATTTCCGGTGACCGCCAGGCAGAGGTCGGCCGAAGCGATCCCCGCCTGGAACATGATGCTGCTCTGGCTGGCCGAGCCCGTAATCACCCGCACGTCGAGGTCGTCATTGATACGCCGGGTCTGTTCGTAATCGGAATCGACCACCGTCACGCTGTGATCGCGGGAACACAACAACTCGGCGATGGAGGTGCCCACCGTTCCGGCACCGAGGACGACTATATTCATGAAATTTTTTTTCTGTGAAGACCAGACCAGCCCGCCGCGGGATACGCTTGCAAAACCAGCGGTCAATTATTGCGGATTGAAACGGGCAGTACAGCCGACTGGACCCACCCCCTATCCGGTGTCTCCAGGCGACTGTCCGGGCCCGACCACGACGTCCGGGACGACGAAGGCGAACCGGGAAAAAATCCGGTCCGGTGGCAGCCCCAGCCAGCGTGAAGCGCCGGCCACGTACATCTGCAGCTGGCCCCGGTAAGCCGCTGCCCGGACAGCGACCGCTTCTGGCGGAACATCGTCCGTTTTGAAATCGATCAACTCCGCCGCAATCAACCGGTTGCCGTCGCGCACCAGAACCAGCCGGTCGATCGCGCCTTCCACCATCACGCCGTCGACTTCACTCACCAGCGGGCATTCGCTGAGGACCTCCAGATTCACGGCATTCATCAGGGTGTAGTCGGGGGGAATCATTTTCAGCCGGACGTGTTCCAGATACTCGCTGCGGTGTAGCAACTGTCGCAACCCCTGCCCCTCGAGCAGGCGTGCAAAATCGGAGGCCAGCTGGCTGCCAGCTTCGCCCGCCGCCGACAGCTCTCTCAACTTCTGCATGATCGCGTTGTGGCCATTGTCCACGTCCAGCCACCGGATTCGCTGCAGCAGTTCGTGCACCGCCAGACCGCGTTCCCGCGCCGTCGGCAGGTTCGCGCTATTGCCGAGTGCCGGCGCACGCAAAGCCTCACTGTCGAGCAGGTCTTTGGCCCTCACCACCGGGTTGCCGGAAACGGCCGACGGAGCGACCCATCCGGTCCCCCGCCCGGAATGGATTTTTGCAACAGGCATGTGTGCCAGGGTGTCGGGTGGGTCGAGGTTGAACAGCGATACAATTTCCCTTGTTTGCCGTTCGTCGCGGGCCTGCGGGGAATCGTCCTGCCCGGCACCGGAACGCGACGCGGAATCTGCGCCGGGCGACCGGTCGGGTTGCCGGAACCACTCCGGATCGCCAGCTTGCCAGACGCATTCGCCGTCTGGTTCACCTGCCAGAGTGCTCAGCAAAACGCCTTCGGCCGTTGCCTGTTTGGCCTGGGCTCCCGCACCGACGATCACGGTCAGATCGCGGACTGCGCGGGTCATCAGCACGTACAGCAGACACATCGATTCGCGGACCATGCTCTGTTCGTAGTGGGCAAACACCTCGCGCATTTGCGGCAGGAGGAATTCGCGCTGCTCCCGGTTGACGTACCGCAGGATCTGGTCGATGTGCCGGGTCGCTTCGTCGCGCGAGTAGACCGTATTCGGAGTTTGTGAGACCCATCCAGAACGTTCCCGGTAGAGCGGCGCCACGACCGCGTCGAACTCCAGTCCCTTGGCCCGGTGAATCGTCATCACGCGAACCCGGGCCGCGGTCGGGTCGACAATCCGGGTCTGTTCCACATGGCTGACAAATTCCGAAGTGCGGGGCGTCCAGTGCAGATCGTATTCGGTGGCCAGGTTGACCAGCAACTCCATGCGAGCCCGTTCCCGCACCGTGCCGATCGCGAACAGTGGCACCGCCAGCCACTGGCACGTCGCACCGTAACCGTCGCGGTGAATCCGTTGTCGCAGCTCCCGGGCAACCCGGTGTCGGGCCGATTTGAAAAAGAGGTCTTTTCTGTCCGTCGGCGGGTCCAGTCCGAGCGTTTTCCCCAGTGGAGAATGGCTGACCAGAAAACCTGAAACCGAATCAGCAGGATGGTCCGCCAGCCGCAACGCCGCGAGGATCACATTCACCGCTGCCGAATCGGTCAGCGGGTTGCCGCCTTCTTCGCTGCAGGGGATCTGCAGCTGGCGCAGCCTGAAAATCAGCCTCGCGGCGTGTTTGTGGTTGCGCACGAGGACGCCGATTCCAACATCCGGCCGTTCGGCAAACCGTTGCACCGCTTCGATCGCCAGCCGGTCAATCTGCTCGTGACTTTCCGTGCCATCTTCCCCGTCATCCTGCTGGCATTGCAACAGCCGGGCACATCCGCTCAATTCGTTGTGAACGGTTGTGTGCCAGACGAACCCGCGCTGCCAGTGGGCCAGCGCCATACGGTCGTCGTCGGTCCGCGCTGCGGCCCGGTCCAGCCGGGAGAAAACCTGGTTGACCGTTTCGATGACTGGCGGCGCGGATCGGCGGCTGGCGACCAGCGGCTGGGCGTCGGAAACGTGGGGCCCGAGGTCCCGGCGAACGACGTCGAACATTTCTGCGACGCCTCCACGCCATCCATAGATCGACTGCTTGGGATCGCCTACACAAAAAAACGTTCCCCTCGCAGCGGCGGATTTCGGGGCAGGGGCAGTTTTTTGTCGGACGTTCCGGAGGACTGCCGGGTCGCCGCTGGCACCGCCCGTGCCCGATACCACAGCGTTGGCAAACGGTTCGAGAATGGTCCACTGTTGTGGTGAAGTGTCCTGGAACTCGTCCAGCAGCAAATGCCGCAGCTCACTTTCGGTGCCCGACAGAATTCCCGCACCACGGCGCTCGGCCAACTGTTCCAGCAACCGGGTCACGTCGGCAAAACCCAGCCTGCCGGTTTCACGCTGCCACTGGCGGTAATGTTGGGCGTAGGTATCCAGCAAC
>JBGSVU010000449.1:0-3677 GCA_041752775.1 Pirellulaceae bacterium
CGTTTTTTCATGGTGATCTGGTTGCCACTTTCATTGAAGCAGACTTCGTCCATGAACTCGCGGATCAGCATGACGCCGCGTCCCGAAGTGCGTTCGAGGTTTTCTTCTGCGGTCGGGTCAGGGATGTCTTCGGGAACGAAGCCGTCGCCTTCGTCCCGAACCTGGATCGACAGTTCATTGCCGTCGCAACTGATCTGGATGAAGACATGTTTTTTGATGTTGCGTTTGTTGCCGTGTTTGATCGCATTCATGACGGCTTCTTCGAGTGCCATGTGAACGGCAAACAGGGACTCGTCGCCCCAGGCTTCTGTTTCCAGACGCTCGACGACCCTGCGGATCAGTTCACAGGCTTCCAGCGGATCGCTGGGAATGGTTTCGTCCAGCAACCATTCGCGACAAGGTTCACTCATTGCAACGGTGCTCCGTTGAGGCGTTTGGGAAATCTGCGGTCAGGAGTTGGAGGTGGCGCATCCGGCGTCCGGATGCGTTTTCCGGCGAATACCGGGTGGGCAGCCATGCCAGTCAGTCCTTCAGGGCGGCCAGCGCCTGCTCCTCGGTTTCGTGGATACCGAACAGTTCGTCCAGGTGCGTGAATCCGAACAGGTCGCGAACCGTGGGGCTCAACCGGCACAAACCCAGTCGTCCTCCGCGAGCCCGCAACCGCTTTTCCATCACAATCAGTTTATTGATGGCGGCGCTGGAAAAAAAACGCACATCGGAAAAATCGAGCACCAGACGGGGGTTGGGTTCATCCTGACCCAGGCTGAAAAGTTCCCGGCCCAGCAATTCGATCCTTTCCGCGTCCATCACCCTTTCATCCAGAAAACGGACGACATGGGCATCGTCTTTTTTGGCCAGCTGGATACATTTGAAGTCTGACATGGGGATTTGGGCTGAATGGCGATGCGTGACTGGAAACCTGGCGGATTTTTGACAATTTGAAGTCCAGGGAGCAAATCCGGAGGCCAACAGAATGGGCCGGCCTGCATGCCCCATTATCATGTCTGGTCCGCCTGAACGCCACTACCGGGTTCGGGCTTTTTGGGGAGTACGGGGGGCGGTCGGTTGCCAACCGGTCCTCCGCCGGGGGGCCATTAGGTTAAGCGAGAAATGGAGACTGGCGTTTTTGGCGTGCCAGTTTCGTCGTCTTCTGCTCAGGTGTTTAACGGGAGTTGCGGGACACAGGCCGGGACAGGGGTTGATTTCCGCGACCTGCCGGCAGCTGATTATTGACGCATCGACAGTCCATGCAGGAAGAACACCGTGCCTGCAAAGAAGACGGGCCAGCAAATCCAGGAGGGGTGGGTCAAAGTTTTCTCACCTCCAGCGACGTTTCCCGACTGGTTGGGGATTCCAGCGACCGGACTGGCGTAGGAGGCCTGGAAATAGGGCGACTGGTAGGGGCTGGGCTGTTGCCAGGCCGCCTGTTGGGCGTAATTTCCGTCACTGACCAGTTCGCTGGCCGGATCGACAATTTTCTCGTTCCAGAATCGCGTGGCCTGATGGGTCAACTGGAACGATTCGACCATGTTCAGCTGGATGCCGATGAAAATCAGCAGAAAGCCGATGGTCATGACGGATATGCGGCTCATTTGGGGAATTCCTGGTCGATTCAAGGGGATGGTCCACCACCAAAAAAACATTCGGCAGCCAGAATGACCACGGAATTCCCTTCCCGCTATGGTCACCCACTATAGTGGTGCTCCGCCCACTACCGTTGCGACATCGGCATTTCGGTTGGGCGGAGAGTATTTTCGGTGGGACGTTTCCCGGAAAAGCGGCTGTAACGCCGGCGCGGGTTTGCGGGAATGCAACGGACAAGTTGATTGGGAATATCAGAATGGGGGACGGTTTCGCGGTTTTCATTGGCTGGACGGGGCGAGTAAGCGTTCACGGATCGATAACACATTGTCCATGTTTTAGGGGGGGGCAGACCGGTCAGACCCGTTTTTCGACGGTACGTGGGTGGACGAATTGAAAGTCACCCGGCCGAAAAAAGCGTCTGACCCCTGCGGGTGAACGGCTACACGGGTCGACCACGAGGCCGCGATGGCTTAAGATTGTTGGGAACCTGATCGCAGCCGGCGGTGTCAGGATTGCCGGGAACCTGCTTTCGGCGATCAATGTCCGTCATTGCGCCCGGCAAAATCCGCAAAAAGATCCGCTCAATCCCCAATCGGCGGAACGGAAAAACACTTGAGGCGGGATTAGCGGAAAAAAGGCCGGGGAGAAATACCAAAGGCGGGTTGGGTCACAGGAAAACAAAGAAAAAATAACGGGGCGTGGCGCAGCCTGGCTAGCGCGTTTGACTGGGGGTCAAAAGGTCGCAGGTTCAAATCCTGTCGCCCCGACTACCCGGGTAACTGTGGATGCAGTTTCCCGGAGCGTAAGTGCTTTGATGGCCGATTGGTGCGCATTCAACTTGTTGCGCAGGTGTCGGCACGTCTCGGCCCTGAACCCTCTGTTTATGCACCCGAGCGGCCTGCCAGTTCTTCCGTAGCAGTGAGCACCGCAATGTCTTGACGAGGCGGCGCGCCGAATAGTCGCCGGTACTCTCGACCAAACTGGGACGGGCTTTCGTATCCGACGCGGAACGCCGCCTCGGCAGCGTCCAAGCCGCTGCTAAGCATCAGCCGTCTGGCTTCCTGAAGCCGAAATCGCTTTTGGTACTGAAGCGGACTCAGCCCCGTCATCGCCTTGAAGTGCAGATGGAACGCCGATGGGCTGAGGGCGACATGCTTGGCCAGAGCTTCGACTCGTGCAGGCTCAGCGAAGTGCTCCTTCAGCCACGCGATCGCGCGGGCGATCCGCAGGGCCGGGGCTCCCGGGGCGACAATCTGCCGCAACTGCGGACCTTGCGCGCTGGTGAGCAATCGATAGGTAATCTCTCGCAGCACCAGGGGTGAGAGTGCCCCGATATCGTTCGGAGTGTCCAGCAGTTCGACGAGTCGAGTGATCGTTCCCGTCAGCTGCGGATCGATAGAAGTGACTCCGATCCCGCGAGAGGGAGGCCCATTCGATGGAACGCTGGCGCCCTCGGCCAAGAACTCGCCGACTTCGGCCGAATCGACCTCGATACGGATCGCCAGGCATGGTCGATCTTGGGACGCCTCGACCACACGGGTAGCGGCTGGCATGTCAACCGCGACCAGCAGCGAGCGGGCCGGGTCATACCGGAATACCTCGCCCCCCACGACCACTTCCTTGGCGCCCTGGACGACGACGCAAAGACTGGGCACATAGACCACCGCGTTATGTTCAGTGGGCACCGAGGAGCGGTACAGCATGAGTCTTGGAATGGCAGTGTAGAACTCGCCATCCGCGACTGCGTGACGCTGAGTTGTCGCTACGAGTTGCTTCAATTCAGGTGACACGACGATATCCCTCCTTCTCCTGATACGAGTTTACCCTCTTCTGTGGCCCCGGTCACGTCCAATTCCAAAAGCCGTGGAGGATTAGGCTGGTCTCAAGGATGATCAGGATACCAGCCCTTGGGCTGTCGGTCGTAACATGTATTCATCGGACAGCAAGTCCGTCGCAGTCGAGGTAGCAACATCTCGCGGCAAGCGGTCGGATGAGGATATTTGACAGGAGCAGACAATGACAACGAACGAGATCTCGTTCCACAGGCTCGCGGCGTTTTTCACCGAACACCGGAACTAGTATTCCGTCACGCC
>JBGSVU010000450.1:0-4845 GCA_041752775.1 Pirellulaceae bacterium
CGCCAGCCTGGTCGATATCGCACCCACCATCCTCGCTGCCCTGGATTTGCCCCTGGGGCAGGATATGGACGGCAAACCGCTGGTCGAGATTTTCGAAACCATGCCGGAACTCAAGTCCATTCCGAGCTGGGAAAATGTCGAAGGTGATTTCGGCCTGCACCAGGAAGAACTTCCGATGGGTGCGAGTGAAACAGAAGAACTGATGAAACAGTTTGTTGCACTGGGTTATATCGACGATCCGGGCGATGACAAGGAAAAAGCGGCAAAAGATGCCGTGACCGAGTCCAAATATAACCTTGCCAGAAATTACGCCTGGCTGGGAATCGTTGACAGGGCCGTTGTGTTGATGGAAGAGCTGGTTCAAACCAGTCCCTGGGAAGACCGTTTCATCACCAACCTGGCAAACGCCTATTACCGGGCAGGCTTTCTGCAAAAGTCGGTTGATCTGCTGGAAAAAGCTTTTGACATTCCGACCACCCAACAGGCCCAGGCGAAACTGGAATGGGCCCTCGCCAAACTGGACCTCGGTGAAGAAACACGGGCCCTCGAAATCCTGAACCAGTTGCTGAAAATGGAACTGCATTCCCCCGGATTCGTAAACCGGATTGGGGATGCATTTCTGAAGACGCGCCGCTGGCAGGAAGCCGCGCAGGCATTTTCCAGGGCGATCGAAATCAATGCCGAAAATGCCGAGGCACACATGGGCCTGTCGTCCGTGTATCTGCATTTCCGGGACAATGAACGGGTCGTCGATGAAGCGCTCACTGCCGTCGGGCTGGTCTACCGGCTGACAAAAGCACATTTTAACATGGGTGTAGCCCTGGCCCGAATGGGTGAATTCGAAAAAGCTGTATTTGCACTGGAAACGGCGCTGAAATGTGGCCCGAGGTTTGCCAAAGCCCATCGTGTGCTGGCAACAATTTACCGCAAGCAACTCGTCGATCCCGAAAAAGCCCGATTCCACGCTGAACAGGTGATACAGCTGCGCAAACAGGTTGATCACGACAAAACAAAACTGAAAAACTGGGCAAAGCAAACTGTTGAATTCCCCGATTTCGATACCGAGAAAGGGCGTATCGAACGAACCATCAGGGAACGACCAGATCCCGTCAACCGGCGCAAACGTTCGGGCAAGACTTTTGTTCTCGTCTCCGGACTGCCGCGATCCGGAACGTCATTGATGATGCAGATGCTCGAAGCTGGCGGGTTGCCCTCCAAAACCGATGGTGAACGCGAAGCAGATATTGACAACCCCAGGGGCTATTACGAATGGGAAGCCATCAAGAAAGTGGACAAGCATCCGGAAATCATGGACGAACCCGAGCTGGAAAAAAAGGCGATCAAGGTCATTTCCATGTTGCTGAAAAAACTGCCCTACAATCATGAATACAAAATCATTTTCATGACCCGGCCGGTTGAGGAAGTCGTCGAATCGCAGGAAGCGATGATTTCGCGACTGGAAACCGAGGGAGCCGATCTCGAGCGGCAGGATGTCCGCCGGGGACTAACCGCCCACCGCGATGATTTGCTGAAATGGCTCAAAAACCATCCCCGGGCCAGTGTTCTCGAAGTCAGTTATCCTGACCTGATTGAATCACCGGATGCAGCGGTGACTCAAATCGCGGAGTTCCTCGGCCCGGAGTTGATTGCCAGTCCGGAACGCATGGGCTCGGTCATAGAGGCCTCGCTGTACCGGAAACGCAAGTAAGACAGCAGCAAAATTGAATGCAGGCAATGCCGAAACTGATTTCGTACTGGGGGAAACGGAAATTGAACTTTCAGCGTGGCCGGCAATCTGAACGGTGATTTTCGGCGGACGCTGGTCATTCGGATTTGCCTGAATCCCGTTGTGCACAGATCAGGAATGAGCTGATTCACTCCCAAAGGACCGGACGATGTGTCGCAGATTTTTGTTTTGCCTTGCGTTTGTGCTGTTTGCCTGCGAATTCTGCCAGGCTCAGGACCGGATTACAGGGCGCGGTTTTGCCACTCGTTCCGAGGTCATTGCCCGGCACGCCATGGCAGCGACCAGCCAGCCGCTGGCCACCCAGGTCGCCCTCGATGTGATGCGCCGCGGTGGCAACGCCATTGATGCGGCAATTGCAGCCAATGCGACACTCGGACTAATGGAGCCGACTGGAAACGGGATCGGTGGCGACTTGTTCGCTATCGTCTGGATCGAAAAAGATCAAAAACTGTATGGCCTGAACGCCAGCGGCCGGTCGCCGGCGAGTTTGACCCTCGGACAGCTGCAGTCCGAACTGAAAAAACAGAATCTTGAGCGGATTCCATCGCTCGGTCCTTTGCCCGTTTCCGTCCCGGGTTGTGTCGACGGATGGTTTTCACTGCACGGGCGGTTTGGACGGATGCCGATGCGCGAGGTTCTGGCACCGGCGGCCGGGTACGCGCGGGAAGGTTTCCCGGTGTCGGAGCTGATTGCATGGTACTGGCAACGCAGTGCGGGCCTGGCGCGGTACCCCGGTTTTCGCGAGACCTTTTTGCCTGGCGGGCGGGCTCCCAGGAAAGGCGAGATTTTCAGAAACCCGGCTTTGGCGGAAACGCTGGACAGGATCGCAGAGCACGGCCGCGACGAGTTTTATCTCGGGCAAACGGCCGAAGTCATTGCCCGTTTCATGCAGACCCACGGCGGCTACATCACAAAAGAAGACCTCGCGAATCACAAAAGCGAGTGGGTCGATCCCGTGTCGCTGGACTATCGTGGCTACACACTCTGGGAGCTGCCGCCGAACGGACAGGGAATCGCAGCGCTGCAGATACTGGGAATGCTGGAACCGTTTGATTTGCGCGGCGCGGGCTTTGGCAGCACAGATCACGTTCACTGGTTTGTCGAAGCCAAAAAACTCGCCTTTGAGGATCGCGCGCGGTTCTACGCCGACCAGGATTTCGTTGATGTCCCGGTCGAGGGGCTGATTTCAAAGGACTATTTGGCCGGGCGACACCGGTTGATTCGTAACCGGGCAGCCCGGACCGTTGACGCAGGCAATCCCGCCCTGCAGACGGGTGACACGATCTACCTGACCGTTGCCGACCAGGATCGCAATATGGTTTCGCTGATCCAGAGCAACTACCGCGGGATGGGGTCGGGCATGTGTCCGGACGGTTTGGGGTTCTGCCTGCAGGATCGGGGAGAATTGTTTGACATGACGCCCGGTCGGGCCAACAGCTATGCGCCAGGCAAACGGCCTTTTCACACGATCATTCCTTCCTTTGTGACCAAAGATGGAAAACCGTTTTTGAGTTTCGGGGTGATGGGCGGGGCGACTCAGCCCCAGGGCCATGCCCAGATTGTGATGAATATCGTTGATTTTGACATGAACATACAGGAAGCGGGCGATGCGCCCCGGATTCTGCACGAGGGGTCAAGCGAGCCGACTGGTGAGAAAATGACCGATGGAGGGACTGTATCGCTGGAAAGCGGATTTGAGTACGAAGTCATTCGGGAACTGATGGGACGGGGCCACAAAATTGGCTATGATGTCGGTAACTATGGCGGCTACCAGGCGATTCGCTACGATGCGGAAAACGATGTCTGGATCGGTGCCTCGGAATCCCGCAAGGACGGTCAGGCGGCGGGGTTTTAGAAGCAAGCCTCCGGAGTCAAATCGTTTGCGCCCGCGGCTTCGACACTTCGTACCTGAACCTGTTACTGAACCACCCATGTCATTTCCAGACCCCATTTCCGCTGGTGAACGGGCCGGCGATTTGCGCGGCAGCGATTGGTTGCGCGGGCGAACGGTTGCCTTTGTGGGAAAAATGGGGGGGGTCAGCCGGAAACAGGCTGGACAGATTGTCCGCGACGCCGGTGGGAACGTCGCAGAACGGTTCAGCGCGGGGGCCGACCTGATCGTCATCGGCGCCGACCAGCCGCCCTCGGACGATTATGCCGAGTTGCTCAGCGAGGCCGAGATCGACCGGTCGGATCCGGTCCGTCTGGAAATCATCTCCGAAACCGAGTGGTGGCAAAGGATGGGCCTGGTCGATGAAGACGACCACTCGTCACGGCGACTTTATACTCCGGCGATGCTGGCAGATTTGTTGCACATTCCGGTTTCGACGATCCGGCGCTGGCACCTGCGGGGACTGATCCAGCCCGTCACACAGATTCACCGATTGCCCTATTTTGATTTTGTCGAAGTAGCTTCGGCGCGGCAGCTGGCGCGCATGGTGGCAGGTGGACAGTCGTCGAGGTCCATCGAAACGCGTTTGCAACGCCTGGCCGCGCGATTCCCCGGTTTGCAGAAACCGCTGTCTCAGCTGCCGATTGTTCTCGAAGGCAGCCATGTTCTGTTGCGGCAGGGCGACGGGCTGGTTGACGCAGCCGGCCAGATGCGTATCAATTTTGAGTTCCTTGAGTCCGATGACGGTCCGGAAACTGAAAAACCGGATATTGCAAGCCAGCATGTTTTGAGTTTCCCCACCGACAAGCCGCTGGACGAGGCTTTTCCGCGGACTGCGGACGACTTTCTGATGCTGGCCAGTGATCTCGAAGAAGAAGGCCAGATCGACCAGGCGATCCGCGTCTGCAGATCGATGCTGTTGACGCTGGGACCATCGGCTGAGGCCTCGTTTCGTCTGGCGGAAATGCTGTACTCCCGGGGCGATGCGGTTGGCGCGCGGGAACGTTACAGCATCGCGATTGAACTGGCCCCGGATTTTGTCGAGGCCCGCGCGAGTCTGGGTTGTGTGCTGGTTGACTTGCAGCAGAACGAATTGGCAATTGAGACCTTTCAACAGGCGCTTGGCATTCATCCGGACTATCCTGACGTTCACTTTCATCTGGCCCGGTTGCTGGATGAACAGAATGAAGCCATATCGGCCCGGACG
>JBGSVU010000451.1:0-3531 GCA_041752775.1 Pirellulaceae bacterium
TGCGGCAGGACTCAACCGTCCCGGACGGCCCCAACCCAAAGTCCTGCAACAAAATCGCGGCAGAAGCACCCTCACGATCTGGCCGACCGGTTTTCCTGCGGCGAACGCCCGTACAAAAAAGCCAACCGCGCCAGCCAGGAGGCTACCGGTCCAGAATCGAAATCGGCAGGCATTCGCCAGCTCCAGTTGCCACCCACGGTCGAAGGCGTGTTCATCCGGGAGGCACTCCCCAGGCCCAGCACATCCTGCATCGGAACAATCACCGTGTCGGCCACCGAAGACATCGCTTCGCGAACAAAATCACGGGCCACATCCCGCAGCGGACATCCGAAATACTCTGCCACAATCTGTCTTTCGGCATCGTTGCGGGAATCAAACCAGCCCCGCACCGTATCGTTGTCGTGCGTTCCGGTGTAGACGACGCAGTTGCGAATGTGGTTGTGCGGCAGGAAAATCTGGTTGCGGTCCTCGTTGCTGTCAAAGGCAAATTGCAATACCCGCATCCCCGGAAAACCATTGGCGTCGCGCAATTCGTCAACAGCTGGCGTGATCAAACCGAGGTCCTCGGCAATCAGGGGCAATTCGCCCAGTTCATTCCGCACGGCATCAAACAGTTTTTGCCCCGGCGCGGGAACCCATTCGCCAACCTGTGCCGTCGGTTCGCTGGCAGGAATCGCCCAACAGGCTTCGAATCCGCGAAAGTGATCCACCCGCACAATATCCACCAGCGCACAGGTTCCCCGGAACCGGCGGATCCACCAGCGGAAACCGTCGCGTTCCATGTGCGGCCAGTCGTAAAGCGGATTGCCCCACCGCTGCCCCGTCGCGCTGAAATAGTCGGGCGGAACCCCGGCCACAAATTTCGGGGAACCGTCCGGGTTCAACAGAAATGATTCGGGATGTGCCCACACGTCGGCACTGTCGAGGGCGACGAAAATGGGCAGGTCGCCAATAATCCGGATCCCGCGCTGGTTGGCGTACCGTTTCAGATCCATCCACTGGAAAAAAAACCAGTACTGCAGGATTTTCTGGATCGCGATTTCGTTTTTGCAGGTTGCTTTCCACCGCTGCAGCGCTGCGGGTTCGCGCAGGGCGATGTCCCGGTCCCAGGTGCCACACCAGGTCGCACCGCCGGGATGTCCGTCCATTATTTGGTGGTCAAACACGGACTTGATGGCCATGAAAGTGGCATAATCTTCCAGCCACGGGTCCTGTTGTCGGCAGAATTCCCCGAATCCCGCATCGCCCGACTGCTCGTATTCCTCAAGAAACTGCTGCGCACCCTTTTTCAGCAACGGCAACTTCCAGCCAATCACGGCGCCAAAATCAACACGGCCGGCATCGCCCCAATCCGGCGGCACAACGTCTTCGGCCGCCAACCAGCCCCTCTCGACAATCGGCTGCAGCCCAATCATCAGCGGGTTGCCGGCAAAACTGCTGAACGCGGCGTAAGGCGAATCGGCGTATCCGGTCGGGCCAAGTGGCAGGATTTGCCAGCGAGTCATCCGCGCCGCATGCAGAAAATCGACAAAGGTGCGGGCGGCCTGGCCCAAATCACCGATCCCACCGGGGCCGGGCAGCGAAGTGGGGTGGAGCAGAATTCCCGCCGAACGCGATTGAGTCATGACCTGTAATCCAAATTCATCCGGTGCGAAGCCGGTGTTGCCGCGAAGCCACTTTCAGCCACGTCCTGCCAACCCGCAGTTCCCAGCCCAGATGCAGCCCGCTTCAGAAAGTCGCCAGCGTTTCCGTGAGAAACCGCCAGAACTTCTGCACGGAACTGATTTGGACCTTTTCGTCCGGCGAATGAGCGCCACGAATGTTCGGCCCAAAACTGATCATCTCCATCCCCGGATAGTGACTGCCGATTATTCCGCATTCCAGCCCGGCGTGACAGGCGGCAACATGGGGATCACCAGCAAACAGCTCGCGATATTTTTTAGTCATCAGCGCCACGACGTCCGATTCCGGTTCGGGTTGCCAGCCGGGATATTCACCGGCGGTTTCGCTGGTTCCCTCCAGAACGGAAAACACCGAAAGCAGAATTCGGGCCAGCTCGTCCCGCTCGGAATCCACGCTGCTGCGGGTCAGGCACTGGATCTGGATTCTGAAATCACCTGCCATGACACGGGCCAGGTTGTTGCTGGTCTGGACCAGGCCGGCGATGGAGGGACTCATGCGCCAAATCCCACTGACAACTCCATCAATCACGGCCAGAAATCCTTTCTGAACAGATGGGGTCATGACATGGGCGGGAGTGTCAGCCGCAACCAGTTCCACTTTCAGGTCCGGATCGGTGACCGCGTATTCCTGCCGGATTTGATCCACCAGGGGCTGCATTTCCGTGGCCAGGGTTTTCATGGAACTGTCGGGCAGGGCGACGATCGCGACGGATTCACGCGGAATGGCATTTCGCAATCCGCCACCATCCACGCTGGACAGGCGCGCTCCAGACTGTCTCGATGCTGTTTCGAGCAACCGGTTCATCAGCTTGTTGGCATTGCCGCGGCCGAGATGGATATCCATTCCGGAATGCCCGCCAGTCAGGCCAGAGACTGAAAACCGCATACCGGAATACCCATCGGGAGTGGACTCAAAGGTCACACTGGCCGTGGTCGAAACATCAACGCCTCCCGCGCATCCGATCGTCAGTTCCGTGTCTTCTTCGGTGTCCAGATTCAGCAGCGTCCGGCCCCGCAACCAGTCGCCCCGCAGTTTTTTTGCACCGGTCATGCCGGTTTCCTCGTCGATCGTAAACAACGCCTCAAGCGGCGGATGAGGCAAATCGCCGGACTGCAACAGCGCCATGATCGCCGCCACGCCAATCCCATTGTCGGCACCCAGTGTCGTGCCGTCGGCGCGGACCCAGTCACCTTCGACCAGCATCCGAATCCCTTCTTTGTCGAAATCGAAATCGGTGCCCGAATTTTTCTGGTGCACCATGTCGAGGTGGGCCTGCAACACTACCGTGGGGCGGGACTCCAATCCCCTGGCGGCCGGTTTCCGGATCAACACATTGCCCACTTCGTCGGTCAAAGTCTCCAGCCCCAGACTTTCACCAAACTTGCGGGCAAACTCCGTGACGCGGGCTTCTTTTTTTGATGGCCGGGGAACAGAATTCAGGGCGGCAAAAGCGGTCCAAAGCGATTTCGGTTCCAGGCCCGCGACGTTGGAGTTGGTCATGGCAAAAAAGCTCTCCCGGGTAAATGGATTCAGTCAACGCGATACAGAAAAAAAATGATTCGGGTGTTCACTGTGGCAATTTTTGCCGGGCCGGTCAACCATCCGGAAAAACGAAGTGACCTTCTGCAGCCACGCCGCAGACTGCGTCGGCACAGCGCCGACTTGGACAAGGCGACGAACTTTGCACAGTGTCGGGCCCGCCGTTACAATTCGTATACCGTTTGCGCCCGATTCTTTTGTCTGGCCAATAACTGCAATTCAGATTTAGGGGAGAGGTTTCATGAATTTCCGTCAATTTTTCTGTATCGTTGGGGTGGCAGCAGCCTGTTCCACGTCCGTTGCCGTGGC
>JBGSVU010000452.1:0-2584 GCA_041752775.1 Pirellulaceae bacterium
GCCTTGTCCAGAATCGCTTCCAGGTCCGGGTCAGTTTTCAGGACGGCGCCGGACTGGAACAGGTCGTCTTCCTGCTGTTTCTGTTGTTCCGCGGCCGCACCTCCCGCGGCCAGTACCTGCTGCTGCATGGCCCGCTGCATGACCAGTTCGCGGTTGAATTTCAGGATCAGGTTGTTGGCTTCGGCCTGGTCCAGCTGTTGTTGGCGAAGGGCCTGGTCGACATCGATCCTGACCGCAGGTGTTGCCGGTTCGCCCTCCTGCCAGGACCCAGCCGGTGCCGCCAGGCAACAGGGGACGCCAGCGGACGGGAACGCGGCCAGCCCAACCAGAATCGCGGTCGAAATGCATCGGTTCATCGGGCAACTCCTCTCGCAGGCATCTCACGGCGGCGGGCGAACCACCACGCCAAAAACTGTTCCAGCCCCAAAACGGCCAGCAAAAACCAGATTACCTGCGGCCAAATCTCGGCACTGGCTCCACTCACGCTGCCATCGACCAGCGTGTCGGGATCGACAAATTCATACTTTTCGCCGAACAGACCCGAACGCAATTCCTCGCCACTGGCCCGCTGCAACCTGCTTTCCTCGCGCGGCAACCCGGCCGCGAACAGGACCGATTCGCTACCCCCGTCGATCCGGTCCAGTCCCAATTCGTAAAAACCCGAACGGTCAATTTTTTCAAACTCCGCATCTGCCAGCACTTCGGACTCGCCCGCATCGGCACCGGTCCGGGCCACGGTTTCGGTTTTTTCCTGGGCCGGATCGCGCAGTGAAACACGACTCTGGTAGACCGTCAAATCAACCGGCCAGCGAATAGGGTCACCAATTTTTGTGTCCGCCGAATCGGCCACCGAACCCGCCAGGTAATCGATCAGGTCCAGCATCACGGACACCCACGACCCTTCGACTGCGGGCCACATCGTCCAGTCGCCATCGCCCGGAATGTTGAAAAAAATCACCCGCCCCGTTCCCAGTGAACGGTCGATCATCGCCGGGGAATTCGCCGCATCGCTCAACCGCATGGCTGTTGTCGACTGGCGGGCAATTGCATCGGTCATCTTCAGGGTGTCCCACCAGCTGAAAATATTGACACCCGTCAGACCTGTCGCGTCGCTGCTGACAATCGTACGCAGGGCCGGATGAATCTGCCCGTCGGGCTCGAAATTCACCCACGTCGCCAGCGTCGGGTCGCCATCGATCCGGTCCAGCGCGACCGGCGACAACCCTTCTCCGTCGCGATAAAAGGTCCGGTTGAAGACTTCCGCGCGGACCTGGTTGCCCGGCATGAACACAATCGCTCCACCGTCACGCACCCATTGTTCCAGCGTGGACACCCGGTCGTCGGAGACTTCATCGATGTTGCACAGAAACACCACCCGGAATTCGGACAGCGAGACCGTTTCCAGTTCGCTGGCCGTGATCACAGTCGGCAACAGCCCCGTTCCGAACACGCTCAGGCTGCGCAGATAATGCGTCTCGCTCCGTTCCGGCATAGTTGAGGGATCGCCATCGACCAGAAGAACGGGGATTCCCGCCAACAGCCGAACGGCCATCGGACGCAGACTGTCCGCGGCCAGCACATCCTGGCGAATTCCCGTTTCACCCAATGCCGTCCGGTCAATTGATGCCACGACGCGGTGGTTGCGGATTCCGGACGGGCCCACGACTCCCGCCGAAGTCTCGCTGCCCAGCAGAGCGGTGGCTTTTCCGTCTTCGGGCAGGAATAAATGCCGGAACGTCACCAGCCCGCTCTTGCCAGGGCCAATCTGGCCGATCGTTTCGCGCAGGGCAGGTTGCCCGTCGATCTCCAGCATCACCGGCACATCCGTTGCCGTCTGGGCGCCGTAGTTGACCACAGTCACATCGAAGCGCACCACCCGGTTGGCTACCAGCAGGTCTTCGCTGCGGACTTCGGTGATCGCCAGGTTGTCGTCCCGTTCGCCAGCCGTATCAATGACCATCTGGCGATTGGCCAGCCGTCCGATCTCTTCGAGGTTTTTCCGGAGCGAGTCCTGTTCGTTGCCACTGGAGGCCGGTAGCCAGTCGTTGCGGCGCAGGTCCGAATAGAGATAGACGACCCGTCCGGTTCCCTCGCGCTGGCTGCCGAGGTGGCGCACCAGTTCGTCGAGGGCGCGGCTGTAGCTGGCCGGCTGCTGGGTGCACTCGACCGCGCGAATCCGTTCCAGCAGGTCGGGCAGGGTATTGACCGTGACCGGTTCCCAGGAGAGCACGGGCTGGTCGGGGTCGCTGGTCAGAAACAGCGTGATCCAGTTGTCGGTGTCGTCGGCCGTGGCGGACTGTTCGACCAGTTTTTCCAGCGACTGGCGGGCCGCTTCGAAACCCGTCACTTCGCCGCGCGGGGCCTGTTGGGAAAGCGAATCATCCAGCAACACCACCCGTTCAATTTTCTGTTTCTGTTGCAGCAGGCTGGCCAGCATCCCCGGCATGAACGGGCGCGACAGCAACAGGCCCAGCAGCAACACCGCCAGACAGCGCAGGAGCAGAAGAATCAGATTCTCCAGCTGAACGCGGCGGCGGTTCTTGCGGTCGGCCTCCAGCAGAAAATCCATCGCCGCCCATTCCAC
>JBGSVU010000453.1:0-5452 GCA_041752775.1 Pirellulaceae bacterium
TGGGGTTCGAGTTTACTTTGGCCAGTCCGAGTCATTCAAGTGAGGTGAATCATGAGTCGCGGAAGTTCAACCGGAACGGCGGGTTCGAAGAGTTCAACAGGTTCATCGAGTCCGGGGATGAGTGGCAAGACAGTCGATGAACTGGTGGCCGAGTACAAAAAAATGGTGTCGACGGGAAAAGTGGTCGCGCCGTTCGCTGCCGAGAATCTTGAGCACTGGCTGGGCAACACGGGATTACCCAGAAAAGTAACGGCCCAGCCTTTCCAGAATGAATCGAGTGTCCTGTCGCACCTGCAGCGAAAACACCGCGCGCTGTTTCTCGGCCAATACGATCCCAACAAGGGCTTGCCTCCCCGCATCAGGAAGAATCGTGCCGCTGCGACTTACAAAATGGAGTGGGAGGATTCCATGTACGCCAGCATGCTGACCACACTCTATTTTGCCCTCGGCGGTTTTACGCTGCGGTCCCGGGTCGAGGTCGAAGTGACTCCGGATGCTGCGGCGCCGAACACCTATGGCGTGAAGTTTCTCTCCTGGGAATCCCAGGTGTTCGACGACTACAACTGGGACCATGGGAAATCGGTCGTGGTACCCGGTTGGGGCCGGATTGACGACAAGGAAGCACTGCGGGTTGAACGGGCCGGAAGAGCAAAGTCGTTTGTTATCGAATCGGCTTGGTGGACGGTGACCCAGCCCGCCGTGGTTGGACCGGCGACGATCCGGGTTGCCTGAGCAGCGGGGCGCACTGTCAGATTTCTGGGCGAGCGCAGCGGGGCAGATGGAATCGCGGCCGGTTTCCGGTTTGCGCGGAGAATCCGTACCCCTGTTTTGGCCTTTGGGCGGGTTTTCTGCGGAAAATCGGGGTGGTCGAGGACCAGCGGCTTTGGCGTTACAATTCGCTGAGTTGTAAATCCAGGGCTCTGGTGCCGCCGTGCACCTGTAAGGAGGCAAACTGAAATGTCCATTTTGGAAACCGAACAGGTTCTCGTCATTCCCACCGATCTTTTTCGGTCGCTCGGGTACTTTCAGGGTTTTTCCCGCGAGACAGACGTCTATGTCCAGCAGCTGCTGGGGAGCGATCTGATCGAGTACAGGCCACGTTCCGAAATGGAACGCGACGATTCTTACAAGCAGCTGATCCCTTACTGCATTTTCCGGCACGTGAACGACGCGGGCGAAACATCGGTGTTCTGTTACACCCGGGGAGGGGGGTCGGGTGAATCGCGGCTGAAAAGCAAGATGAGTATAGGTGTCGGCGGTCACATCTCATCGATCGACGCGGAAGTCCCGGGGGCCGACGTCTACCAGCGCGGACTGGAACGGGAACTGGAAGAAGAAATTTCCATCGAAACCGGCTTCCGTCAGGAATGCGTCGGTTTGATCAACGATGACGAAACCGATGTGGGGCGGGTGCATCTGGGAATTGTCCATCTGTATGACGTGGACCAGCCCAGCATTTTGCCGCGGGAATCCGGCATCTGTGACGCCGGATTTGTGAAACTCGATGAGCTGGCCGCACGCTTTGAGCGGATGGAGTCGTGGTCGCAAATCTGTCTGCGGGCCCTGTTTGAGTTGCAGTCGGGACCGAAGCTGCGCGAAAGTGCCCTGCGCGAGAGTGCCCTGCGCGAAAGTGCCCTGCGCGAATGAGTGCCGGGAAGGTTATCTACCTGGACAACCATTCCACCACCCGGTGTGACCCGCGAGTCGTCCAGGCGATGTTGCCCTGCCTGGAACAGGACTATGCCAATCCCTCCAGCGTGACTCACGCCGCCGGACAGCGGGCCGGGGAAATCGTGGGGCAATGCAGCGATGAAATCGCCCGCCTGATCGGAGCGGAAAGGGGTTCCGAAATCGTCTTCACCAGTGGGGCCACCGAGAGCAACCACCTGGCGATCGTGGGTTTCTGCCGCAGAAAAAAGGTTGGCCATCTCATCACCGTTGCAACCGAGCACCCTTCGGTGTTGGCGGCGATGGATGTTTTGCTCCGCGAGGGCTGGACGTTGACGACGCTGCCTGTCCGCCCCGCCGGCGACAGCGAGTGTGGGCGAATCGATTTGCAGATGCTGCGCGATGCGATTCGTCCCGGGACGGCGCTGGTTTCGGTCATGCTGGCGAATCATGAAATCGGGGTGATTCAGCCGGTCCGCGAGATCGCCGCGATCTGCCGCGAACAGGGAGTCGCATTGCACTGCGATGCGACCCAGGCGGTCGGCAAATTTCCGCTGTCCGTCCGCGAGCTGGACGTGGACCTGATGAGTTTCACGGCGCACAAATTTTATGGCCCCAAAGGGATCGGTGCACTGTTTGTTCGTGGGTCCGGACGTCGGGCCCGGCTGGAGCCGGTCATGAGTGGCGGGGGGCAACAGCAGGGGCGCCGTGGCGGGACGTTGAATGTTCCCGGCATTGTGGGACTGGCGATGGCATTGCAGCTGTCCGCTGAATTGATGCCGGAAGAGACCGGACGGATCGCGGGACTGCGGGACCAGTTGTTTCAGAGTCTTGCGTCGGAGATTCCAGGCATGGTCCTGAACGGGGCGGGTCTGGAATCCGGCTGGCGACTGCCCCACAACCTGAATCTGCAATTGCCGGGAGTGGACGGGCATTCGCTGATGGTTCATTGTCCGGAGTTGGCGTTGTCCAGCGGCAGTGCCTGTACGGCGACCAGCACCGAGCCCAGCCATGTCTTGCAGGCGCTGGGGATGAATGCCGATGAAATCCGCTGCAGTTTGCGCTTCGGGCTGGGACGGTTCAACTCGGCAGAGGAGATCAGGCTGGCCAGCCGTGGGCTGGTCAGGAGTTATCGCCGGCTGCGGGGCCTGCACTAAAGGGAGGATTTTGGCCTGCGGAGGCGGGTTGCTGGCGGAGCCGTTGCGACCGGATGGCCCTACTGATCTGGACATTTTGCCGGACTCGTGAACAATAGGAGGTACCTTCCGGGAGTCGGGAGTTTCCAGAAAGTCTTTTTTGCAAAACAGCTGCCGACGGTCAGCGTCCGGCAGTTCGGGGAGCCCAATAACCATGAGCGTTGTGTTGACGGAAAAAGCGGCGACAGAGGTCAAGAAATTTCTGGTCGAAGGCGGACATGGCCAGGAGGCCATGTTGCGGGTGGCAGTCGCTGGAGGCGGATGCAGCGGGTTGAACTACAGCCTGAACATCGCCACAGACTACGATGAAAACAATGACACCAAATACGAACAGCATGGGGTGACCGTTGTGGTCGACCGCAAGAGTGCCCTGTTCCTGGATGGCACCAGCGTCGACTATTACGACGGACTGGAGCAGCGGGGCTTCCAGTTCAACAACCCCAACGCCAAACGGTCTTGTGGTTGCGGGAACTCGTTCAGCACCTGAACCAGTCTGGTGATCAGTGCAACCGGTCGGTGGGTCCGGACGAATGCCCGGAGTTCGCTCTCCTGCAGGCCTGGATTTTTCCGCGGTCGTCCGTACCCTCCGGAGCTTGAATGGCTGATCCCCAGGAATTTTCGCGGCGAATCATTCGCAACGTCGAACAGGTCATCGTTGGCAAACGGCAACAGCTGGTGTTTTCTCTCGTCGCCTGGTTTTGCGAGGGGCATTTTCTGCTGGAAGACGTTCCGGGTGTGGCCAAGACCATGTTGGCCAGATCGCTGGCCGCCAGTCTCGGATGCGAATTTCGCCGGATTCAGTGCACGCCCGACCTGTTGCCGTCCGATGTGACGGGCGCCTCGATTTTTAACCAGAAAACCACCGAGTTCGAGTTTCGGCCCGGTCCGCTGTTTGCCAACCTGGTGCTCGCCGACGAAATCAACCGGACCACGCCCCGCACCCAGGCGGCGTTGCTGGAGGCGATGGGAGAAGGCCGCGTGACCGTGGATGGAACCACCCACACGCTGGCGAAACCGTTCCTTGTGATCGCGACCCAGAACCCGGTCGACCACGAAGGGACGTTTCCGTTGCCCGAAGCCCAGCTGGACCGTTTCATGATGAAGTTCAGTCTGGGTTATCCGTCCATCGAAGAAGAGACTTCGATGCTGGAGAAACTGCAACTGGATCATCCCGTCAATTCGCTGCAGCCTGTGGCCAGCGGCGGCGAGTTGACCGAATGCCAGAACGCTGTGCGAAAAATCTTTGTCGATCCGAAAATTCGCCAGTACATTCTGCAACTGGTCCATTTCACACGGCATCATGAACACCTGACACTGGGTGCCAGTCCCCGGGCGTCGATCGCCCTGTTTCGGGCCAGCCAGGCGCTGGCGTCCATTCGGGGACGGAACTATGTCCTGCCCGACGATGTAAAAATCGTGGCTCCACCGGTACTCGGACACCGCCTGATTCTGCGTCCCGAGAGTCGTTTGCGAAAAATCACCACCGAACGCGTGGTAGCGGAAATCCTCGGCAAAGTCGCTGTTCCGGTCATCGGCGAGCCCGGACCATGACGCGATGGATCATCGCCGGAATCCTGCTGCTGGTTGTGGCCATGGCGCTGCAACTGCATTTCATTGCCTGGGCGGTGGTGTTGATGGTCGTGATCTGGCGTGTGACCCGGCATTTCTCGCGGGCCTGGGTCGAGGGCATCTCGGCAACGCGAGAATGCAGCGCGCTGCAGGGCGAAGTCGGCGACCGGATTCAGGTGCGCATCGCGTTCGGGAACAGGGGCCGCTGGCCGGTGCTGTGGGCCCTGGTCGAAGAGCTGTTGTTCCGCGGCAAAGCGGGCCTCGAAAAAAACTCGCTGGCATGTTCCGGCCAGACCGCCGAAGTCATCCAGCTGGCCAGCCAGGGACAGGCCTCATGGGAATACCAGTTGCGCTGTCGCCGACGCGGCTACTACCAGCTGGGACCACTGGTGATGGAAACCGGTGACGTGTTCGGCATGGAACGCCGGTACCGCGTGCTCTGTCCGCCCGTCTGGTTGCTGGTCCGGCCGGAAGTTGTCTTGCTGGCCGGTTATGACATCCAGTCGCGCCGGCCCGTGGGTGAAATCGTGATGACGCACCGCCTGTTTGAGGACCCGACGCGAACCGCGGGCGTGCGGCAATACCAGTCCGGCGATCCGATGAACCGGGTTCACTGGAGGGCATCGGCCCGGACTGGCCAGTTGCACAGCCGCGTTTTTGAGTCGACATCCATGGCCGGTGCAACGATCGTGGTCGATTTCCATGCCGATTCTTTTGAGCCGCAGCACGAGCCGGTTCGCAGCGAACTTTCGATCACGGCGGCCGCCAGCATTGCCAACCTGCTGTATGAAATGAACCAGCAGTCGGGGCTGATGTCCAACGGCCGTGATGCGGTGGACCGGATTCGCGATGAGGGATGGCAGGGGGACTGGCGCACCCGCGACGCAGCCCGCGCCGGTGTTGTCATGAGACCGGAATCCGACCGCCTGCAACCCGTATTGATTCCCACCAGCCGTTCGGCGGGACGGCTGGCCGAAACTCTGGACCAGTTGGCGCGACTGGAGCTGGCCAGCGGGTTG
>JBGSVU010000454.1:0-4468 GCA_041752775.1 Pirellulaceae bacterium
CCTGGTCTGAGGCCAGGGAGCGACTACAGAAGCTTGGGAAATGATAATTGAGATCTCGTCCGGTGCGGAAGCCGATGTCGCTGATGGCTACTGGTTCTACGAGCGTCAAAGTGTCGGGCTTGGAGACTACTTTCGTAGTTGCATCTTCGCTGACATTGAGTCGCTGAGATACTTTGGGGGAATTCATGAAATTGAATATGGATTCCATCGATCTCTGTCGAAACGATTTCCTTTTGGCATTTATTACGCCGTTGCCGGTGATTGTGTTACGGTCGTTGCCATTCTCGATCTTCGACGGGAACCGCTATGGATACGAGAATCGCTCGACAAACGCGGGTAGGCAGAACAAAGAATTGCACGCGAGTTGCGGATCGCGCGTGTCCTGAATACAGAGTCACCTGACCGCAACTGCCTGATTTCGGTCGTTTTGTCGCTAACTGAAATCGAATTCACAAATCGAAAGAATCTTTTGCCCCGCCACAAAGAACGACATCGCACGGAACACGTCGGCTGGCTTCGGGCAGCCGTGTTGGGCGCAAACGATGGCATCGTGTCAACCGCGAGCCTCATTGTTGGTGTCGCTGCGGCCGACGCGACGCACGCCAACATCATGGTAGCGGGAATAGCGGGATTAGTTGCCGGTGCCATGTCGATGGCGGCTGGTGAGTATGTCTCGGTGAGTTCACAGGCGGACACCGAGACCGCAGACCTCGGGCGCGAGCGCAAAGAGCTTGCAGAAGACGGTGATTCGGAACTCGCAGAACTGACCGGGATTTACGTCGCACGTGGCCTGGACGAATCGCTTGCTCGACAGGTCGCCGAGCAACTGACGAAACATGATGCGCTCGGTGCACACGCTCGCGATGAACTGGGGATTTCCGAAACAATGACCGCCCGTCCTGTTCAAGCAGCGTTTGCATCGGCCGGCACGTTTGCGGTCGGTGCGTCATTGCCAATGTTGGCGGCATTTCTCACGCCGGTTGGCAAGATCGAACTGGTGGTCTCGATCATGTCCCTTGCGTTTTTGGCTCTGCTTGGTGGTGCGTCGGCGTACGTGGGCGGTGCTCCTGTCGCGAAGGCAATTGCCCGCGTGACTTTCTGGGGCGCACTTGCGATGGCGGCGACGGCCGGGATTGGTAAGCTATTTGGTGTCGCCGTATGACAGCCGCAGCAAGCGCGACAGAACCGGGTAAGGGTTCGCTCTCTCGTGTGACCCACCTCACACCACCGGACATGCGGCTCCGCATCCGGCGGTCGGGCGAAGACGGGCAAATGATGCCCAGAGATTCTCGAGATAGAGAGGGCCCTGTTCCGGTAGCCACGCGCCCGTCATGCCGACTCCGCTGGCAATGGCCCATCACAATCAGTTCCCTTGTCATGGTCCGTGGGCCCTTGCTGCTGCGGCGGATTGTTTGGCGGCGGGCTGGCGGGGTGTTTCAACCACGAAGGACACGAAGAGCGCGAAGTTGGTGATTCCGTCGTGGTGCAGGTGTCCTGCGTGTTCGAATGATGGTTTGTTTCGATGCTTTCGGTGGCGGAATTCGCAATGGGTGTGTCACGGAGTTGGCCGCCGTTTGCCGCCGCTCGGTCAACGCGGCTGTTTTCCAGGAATAGGGACACCAAGGTAGGCGACGCGACCGTGTTGCCGACTTCGCTGGCATTGGCCCATCACAATCAGTTCCCTGGTCATGGGCCGTGGGCGCTTGCTGCTGCTGCGGATTGTTTGGCGGCGGGCTGGCGGGAAGCTACAACCACGAAGGACACGAAGAGCACGAAGATGTAATTTGACTGGGTTGCAATTTGACTGGGTTGCAAATCGCGTTGTCGGCGGTGCGTTCCAAATCCACGGGCGGGTGACAAATCTGAATGACTGAGTCAATCATTTTGGGCTTCAATTCTTTCGTGGTCGTGGTGCCGTTAGACACGGAGCTGCGGGCCGCCCGGGTTCCGAAATCAACGTCGTTCGCAGCGGCCCGGTGAACGTTGCCATTGCTGGCAGCCGACCTGATGCTGAACTTGAGATCGTCAACCAGTTTTTCCAGCGACTGACTCAGAAGCTCAGGTTGGGTCGCTACTTTGCTGGCGGATTCTGGTTTGTGGTTGCGACTGGCTTTGTTTTGGGCGACATACATCGTTGGCGGCCTCCTTGCCTTGCGAAATGGATTCAGTTTCCCAGCCCCCCAAAAAAAACACTGCGAATCAACGGCTAGGCCATTTTTCAAGTCTTCAATTTCCCTTCGAAGCAAACAAAAGCTGTTTATCCGACAGGTTTTTCCTTCTTGCTCGCGCCAAATTCTGATATCCTAGGGAGCCGGGTTTTCAGCAAAGTTAACGATTGACTGCGTCGACGATCGACTTGTTTGCTGGCAGACTTGATAATTCATTTTTTTTTCTAACCTCTGTATGGACTGGGTTGCCTTCTGATCTGGCGAAAGATTGCCGTTCGCGAAAATCGGACATCAGGAATGTCAATCCAGGAAGCAATTCGGATGAAAAAAATCGAGACTTCCTCGCCCGAGTCTTCTGCGACGGAAATCGGTAAAGGGGTGCATTCAGACCGTTTTCCGGTCGTGGGTGTCGGTGCTTCCGCTGGCGGACTTGAGGCATTCACCCAATTGCTGAAAAATTTGCCCAACGATACGGGTATGGCATTTGTCCTGATCCAGCATCTGGACCCGCATCACGACGGCAAGCTGCACGATCTGCTTGGTCGGACAACGACCATGACCGTGTCAGAAGTCAGGGATGGAATGGAAATCCACCCGAATCAGGTCTACGTCATCCCCAGAAACACGAACATGGCGATTGCCGAAGGCGCGCTCCAGCTAACGCCTCGCGGCGAAACACACCAACATCTACCCATCGATTTTTTTTTTCGGTCATTGGCTACCGACCTGCAGGAGCGGGCGATTGGAATTGTGCTGTCGGGGACCGGCTCCGACGGCACGCTCGGTTTGAAGGAATTAAAGGCTGCGGGGGCCATCACTTTCGCGCAGGATGACCATTCAGCAAAATTTCCCGGAATGCCCCAGAACGCGGCTGCGGGTGGCAACGTCGACTTTGTTTTATCACCCGAGAAAATCGCCCGCGAGCTGGCCCGGATTGGCAGGCACCCTTATCTGACAATGCCCACTGGAAATCCAGAGGACGGCGAATACGTCTCCGGCGACGGGCAACAGTTTCTCAAAGTTATCGCTTTGTTACGATCGGCCTTAGGCGTTGATTTTTCGGACTACCGAGACACAACTATCAAGCGGCGGATCCTGCGTCGCATGGCGTTACACACCAAAGACTCGCTCGCCGACTATGTGAATCTGCTGGAATCCGACCGCGCTGAACTGGAGACGCTGTTCCACGAAATTCTGATTAACGTCACCAGTTTTTTCCGCGACCCCGAGATGTTTCAGGCGCTCAAGGACAAGGTTTTTCCGGAAATCACCAAAGACAGACCGGCAAAAAAAACGATCCGTATCTGGACCGCGGGATGTTCCACCGGCCAGGAGGCGTATTCCATCGCGATGGCATTGCTGGAACACCTGGATGGTCGCCCGGATCGCCCTGAGATACAAATTTTTGCCACCGATCTGAGCGAGTTCAGCTCACTGAACGTTGCCCGCGCCGGAGTGTATCCTGAGAGCATCGAGGCCGAAGTCTCACCTGAAAGGCTTCGGCGATTTTTTACTAAAACCGATGGCAAGTACCGGATCAACGAATCGATTCGCGACCTGTGTGTGTTTGCCAAACAGAATGTCGCGACGGACCCGCCGTTTTCCCGAGTCGACCTGATCAGTTGCCGCAATCTGCTGATTTATCTGGCTCCGGCAATGCAGAAGCGGGTAATCCCGACTTTTCATTACGCGTTGAGTTCAAACGGATTTCTGATGTTGGGAAAGTCGGAATCGATCGGTGGATTTACCGATCTATTCGAAGTAGTGGACAAGACAAACCGCATTTACGCCAAAAAGCCGGGTGTGTTTCGGCAGTACCCTCATTTCAACACAGAAGACTATTTGGAAGCGGTCGTTGGCAAGGAAAAAGTGAGGACGCCTCCCGCAATAACGCCCGCCGAGTTTCAGAGAAAAGCCGACCGAATGGTTTTGGGGCAATACGCTCCGGCGGGAGTGCTGGTCAACGAGTCGCAGGAGATTCTTCAATTCCGCGGACGAACCAGTCCGTACCTGGAGCCAGCGGCGGGTGCCGCAAGTTTGAACTTGCTGAAAATGGCCCGGGATGGTCTGTTCGTCGAGCTTAAGGGTGCATTGGATGAAGCGAAACAGGGCAATTTGCCAGTCGAGCGGACCGGTATTTCGATTCGTGATGGTGATCAAAACCGCGAAATCAACCTGCGAGTTAGCCCGGTCAAGCCTCGTGGCCAAAGCGAACGTTGTTTTCTGGTCCTGTTTGAGGAATCCGATTCCCGTCGCAACGAACCAGCAACATTGAAACTCGCCGATCGCAGGACCGGTCA
>JBGSVU010000455.1:0-3614 GCA_041752775.1 Pirellulaceae bacterium
AGCGCCGATTCCGTGGTGGTTGCGTCGAAGCCGACTTCTTCCATGGTGCTGCCAACCAGGACCCTTCCGTCCTGACGCGGAACGATGTAGCGCGAACCGACATTTACAACGGGGATAAAGGACCGTTTGGGCAGTTGAAACAGCAGCATTTGGCCGCGAACAGGAACAGTTGGAAGCGGAATTCCTGCTTGCGCTGCAATTTGTCCCGACCATGCTCCGGCCGCGAGGCAGACTTGATCGCATGGAAAAACCACCTCTCCGGCGCGAATCGCAACAACCCGGCGATCGTCCGGGGAAGAATGGGAAAACTGGAATTCCAGATTTTCGGCCGCTACCGGTTCGACAGTCTCGATAGTTCCGTGGCGCCCCCGGATCGCTGCCGTCAGCGCGGTCAGGTGCAGTGCATTGTCGATTTGCATTTCCAGCGGGACATGCCAGGCGGCAAGAACTTTTTTGCCGGGCAGAAAATCGTTACCGAGAAACTGCTTGATCCCCGATTCGGACAAGGCCTGAGATTCGATCTGTTCGTTTTGCCACAATTGCATTTGAGCCGTCAGGGCCGCAACTTCTCCGGGCGATGTCGCCAGATAAACGCCTCCGCACTCGACCAGTCCATTGGACAAACCTGTTTCGGCCAGCAGGTCAGCCGCCCAGTTGCGATGCAGCTCCAGACTTTTTCCGGCCATACGGTCCAGCGGGTGGTGCGAATGGAGCGGATGGCCTGGAGCGAGAATTCCGGCTCCGGCCCACGAAGCGCGGCCCGCCAGGTCGTTGCGATCCAGCAGGGTCACATGCATGCCGCGCCGCAGCGATTCCCACGCGATGCTCAACCCGATCACGCCACCACCGACGATCACTACGCGCTGGTTCATCGATGTGGTTCCGTTCCCGGTGTGCTGGCATGGTATTCCAGAGACTCGGCCAGTTCCCTGAAATCGGGACTGGCACTCGAACGCAGTTGTTCAATCGCACGGTGTAGTCCGGCGAGGTCATCGACATCATCGAGCGGATCAAGCAGTCTGGTTTTCCAGCCGATCCGGGCGGCGTTGTGCAATGTTTGAGCGCGGACTTCGGAACTGCTCCAGATGACATTGTCAAACAGTAACGGGTGTGGCTGACGAACGCCGATCAACCAGTACCCGCCATCTCCGGCCGGTCCCAGCACGAGGTCGCACCCGCCGTTGAGCATTTCTGCGGCCTCGTGCAAATGGCCGGGAGTGACCATGGGACAGTCGCTGCCGATCGCGATCGCGGTTTGGGGAATAGTTGTGCCAGGGGAGGGTGCCACGGCGGTTTCAAACCAGTGGTTCATTTTTTCGCCGAGATCGCCACTGGTTTGGGGAGTGACTGTCCAATGAGGCCGGGACAATGACCTGAAATCGTAGATGGCGTCGGGTGGCCAGCCCACAATCTCGTTTCGCCCGAGCGAATGGCGCAGCTGGCCGAGGAGGAATTGCAGCATCAACCGGGCAACTTCGATAGCGGCATGCGTTCCGATCTCCGCACCGAGTCGTGTTTTGACGGGACCGTGGTCGGGGTGTTTGGCAAAGATTCCGAGTGTCGCAGGCATATTGATTTTTGCGAAAGTGATTGACGCTGACCTGTAAACTTACGAAAATGGAGGAAGCAAGGCGAGGGTTCGCAAGATCGTGACAGCCACTTCCAGGCCCAATTTCTGATTTCACGACTGTGCGGCCAGCGGGCGTTACGGCCCGGTGACCGCCGGTTCCAGAACCGAAACCCGGAATTCACTGAATCCGCTGTCCTGTCACGATCCCGGAATGGAGTTGCGAAAATGTCCCAGATAAGTCCCAGAGAGTTTCTGGAACTTTTGAAAAAGAGCGAATTGATCGAACGGTCGACACTCAAACGAAATCTGGCGGAACTGAACCAGGAAGCGGGTGGTGCGCCCGTGAAGCTGAACCGGTTGGCCGGGTATCTGGTCGAGTCCGGACTGATTACCGACTGGCACCGGCAAAAGCTGATGGACGGCAAGTACCGGGGGTTTTTCCTCGGCCAGTACCGGTTGCTGCGACTGCTGGGAACGGGCGGGATGAGTACCGTTTATGTCGCCGAACACCGGTTGAGCCATCATCGCCGCGCGATCAAAGTCCTGCCGCGGCAACGGGTCGATGACAAGAGTTATCTCGACCGCTTTTATCGCGAGGGCCGTGCCGCGGCGTCCCTGAACCATCCCAACATCGTGCGGATTTATGACCTGGCGAACGAGGACGACAACCATTACATGGTGATGGAATATGTCGAGGGAACCGATTTGCAGGAACTGGTCCGGAGAGACGGACCGCTTCCGGTCGACACGGCACTTGAGTTCATTCGGCTTGCGGCAACGGGGCTGAAACATGCCCACGACCGGAAGATCGTGCATCGCGATGTGAAGCCATCGAACCTGATCGCCGTGACTGGCGGGGGACTGAAAGTCCTCGACCTCGGACTGGCACTGATGAATGAAGGTGCCGAGTCGTTGACGATTCTGCACAATGACCGTGTGATGGGGACAGCGGACTACCTGTCGCCCGAACAGGCGATCAACAGTCATGAGGTGGACCACCGTGCGGATATCTACAGTCTCGGTTGCACGCTTTTTTTCCTGCTGACCGGCCAGCCGCCGTTTCCGGACGGGTCGATCGCCCAGCGAATTGCGATGCACCAAAGCCAGGAACCGCCACTGGTTTCCGGATTGCGTCCGGACTGTCCCGACACGGTTGCCCAGCTGGTGCACGTCATGATCCGAAAATCCCGCGAGGACCGGATCCAGACCTGTCTCGAATTGATTGCCGAAATTCGCGCAATCCAGGCCGAGTTGACCGGTGAGGGCGTGAAGTTTTCCGGCGAAGAAGGACTGAATATGCAGCTGGACGGTTCCGGGCTGGGACTGATGAACGAAGCGAATCCTGCCCATCCCGCCACAACAGGCGCCGAGGCCGGAAACATCCCAAAGCCCGCTGGGCCTGCTGCGAGAAAAGCTACTGGTCGCCGTGGGGATACTGCCGCGAAACCACCGTCGATCAATGGCCAGTCGGGAAAGACGCATCCCGCGCCCCGTCTGCCTGCAGGGATTCCGCCGCCAAATACCAGTTCGGTTCCCCCATCGAAACCGGCATCCAAACCTGTTCAAGTCCCGCCGTCCACAAAGGCGGGGTCGGACACCGGTGCCGCATCCGGTAAATCCCGAGTGATTACTGTGCCTGAACTGGACCCACCGGCCCCCGGACCAGCTGTAGCCTTGCCGCGGCTGACCACAACCCAGCAGAATTACCGCCAGCGCCAGAAATCCACACGGCAGTCGATCTGGATTGTCGGCGGCATTGTGGCCATGATGTTCGCGGTACTGTTGCTGGTTTTGTATGTGGCGCTCAGTCTGGTTCAGTAGAGACAGCCGGTCCGACTGATGATGGCGGCGATCATCCCAGGGGACTAGAATCAGGGACTGGAAGCAGAGGGTCGATCCACGCAGATTCTGCAGGGAACTGCCTCGCTGCGATTCGCTTTGGAAAAATGACGGTTTAATGGGACCAGGAATCTTCGGGATGAAACTTTTCTTGGCGTGCCACAGCCTGCCCCCCCACCGTGTCGCGGTGACGATCCTGGTGGGG
>JBGSVU010000456.1:0-8215 GCA_041752775.1 Pirellulaceae bacterium
GCTGTTCGCCAATGAAAGTGGTACGTGAGCTGGGTTCAGACCGTCGTGAGACAGGTCGGTCCCTATCTGCCGTGGGCGTACGAAACTTGAGGAGGTTCTTCTTTAGTACGAGAGGATTTGGAAGGACGTAGCTCTGGTGTCCCAGTTGTCACGCTAGTGGCATGGCTGGATAGCTATCTACGGAAAGGATAAACGCTGAAAGCATCTAAGCGTGAAGCCCGCTCCAAGATCAGGTTTCGTCACACTTGTGTGGAAGTCCCCTCGTAGACGACGAGGTTGATAGGCCAGATGTGTAAGCGCAGTAATGCGTTCAGCTAACTGGTACTAATGGACGAATGCTTGACCACATTTATTCAGCCCTCTTCCCTCAAAAGTTCCCCGTGAACGAATCGCAGGATTCCTCACAGGAGTTTTGATGAAAATGGCTCTTGGTCAAAAACAAAAACGTGAGTGGCAGTCCTGACTCAAGTCAGACGCCAGATTATTCGATCACCCCGTCAAAAGACAAATGGGCGTTGCGCGCCGACAGGCTCGCAACGTCTCTTCCGGTGACTATATCGGAGTGGTCACACCTGTTCCCATCCCGAACACAGAAGTTAAGCACTCCGAGCCGATGATAGTGCCCACAAGCGTGAAAGTAGGTATCGCCGGTATTTTTTGACTCCTTCAAAAGGCTCCATGGATTCATCCATGGAGCCTTTTTTTTCAGACAACTGCAGATCCGCCAGAGACATCCAACTAGCGCAGGATCGTGACCGTACTTTCAACTTCGGAAAACAGCTCCTGGATCGGATGCAGGTTCGAAGCCCGCGCGGGCCACGTCGTGCCCACCGCCTGGTCCGCCTTGTTGCGCACGCCACCGTCGTACCAGAACCATCCACCCGAAATCACGCCCACCACTTCCCGTTTTTCGTTGAACACCGGACCGCCCGAATCACCCGCCAGCAGGGTCGCGTCGGCATAGATCTTCTGGTCCGACGAAGGTGGTGACGCAACTGCATTGAAATGCCGCAAACAGCACGACAAGTCGGATCCACCGCCGAGGCCAGCAAATTCCAGGCTGTCCCCGCCGGCAACTTCCTGACTGGCCAGTTTGGCCGGTTCTATATCAGCTGGAACCCAGACATGCAGCAACGCCACGTCAGCGTCTTCATTGTAGGACACGACACGGCAATTCTTCGCCTTGCGACCGTTGCGGTACTGGATCGCAATCTCGTCCTTGTCGTTTTCGTGATCCTCCTTGACCACATGGTAGGCCGTCAGACAGTAGCCCAGCTGCCCCGACTTGGCTTCACCCGTTGGGTCCAGCCCGATGATGACTCCGGTACCTGTTCCGCCACCGCTGGCAACCTGAACGACAGCATTGTGATGCGAGGAGTCTTCGGACCAGTGCCAGAGCAGGGTGTCTTTGCCGGTTTGGCCCAGACAGGTTCCGGCGAGAATCGCCAGGACAGAGAACACCTGAAAAGTTGAAACCAGTTTCATACCATCGCCTCCGTGTTAGGGAGCCGGCATGAAATCGGCTTGGTCAGCTGCTTCCTGCCGGCTGTCTGCGGCAATCCCTGTGGGGCGTCCTGCCCAACATGATCAACGAATCAATCACAGGATTTTCGCGTCAGGGAAATTCGCAAGTTTCGATTGGAGCGTCAAGGCAAAAAGGGATTTCGAAATCGGCGTTTTAAACTTCCGGACACCAGTCACCTGGCCAGAATCCGGCAACCAAAACGTGCGGAAATGTTCCTGACCATTTTTCCGCAGTTCCAGTCATCGTCCAAGTCGTCGCACCAAATTCACCCCGGATCCTCCAATCCCCATAAAATAGACTTTTTGGGGCACAGTCCCCCGCTAACTCTGCATCATCCCGCCTGCCACCCTCCCAACTGCCTGGAATGAACGGAACAACCGGCAGGGTTTAACCACGCCAGTTGCATTACTGCTCAATCCGCCGCCCCCATCCATGTACTGAAACCAGCGGTTCGCCATGCTTTCAGTCCAAAACAGGGACGTGATTATCGCTGTCGCTTGAAGAACGGGCTGATTCCTGCTCGAATTGCAGACAGGTAAAAATCGGATTTCCCGGACGGCTGGAGTGGTGCATGATTGTTGGAGTTTCCAAGGAAACCAAAAAAGACGAATATCGCGTGGCGATCCTGCCGGTCGGGGTTCAGGAACTGGTGCAACGGGGCCACACCGTGCTGGTGGAAACAGGCGCTGGCACGGGCAGTGGACTGACGGACGAGCAGTACGCGGCGGAAGGTGCCGAAATGGTGCGCACGGCGCGGGAGGTTTTTGAACGGGCGGATCTGGTCGTCAAAGTCCAGTCCCCGCAACCCAGCGAATTTTCCATGATTCGCTCCGGCCAGATTCTGTTCAGCTTTTTTCATTTCGCGGCCGATCGCGAACTGACCGAAGCCATGCTGAAGACCGGTGCCTCGTGCGTGGCGTACGAAACACTGTCCGGTCCCAACAACAGCCTGCCACTGCTGACGCCGATGAGCGAAGTCGCCGGCCGGATGAGCGTCCAGCAGGGCGCACGCTTTCTGGAAAAACCCCAGACCGGACGCGGGATTCTGCTGGGCGGCGTTCCCGGAGTGCCTCCCGCCAATATCACCATTATCGGCGGCGGAGTGGTCGGAGCCAACGCCGCGCGAATCGCCGCCGGTTTTCAGGCCGTTGTTTCCATCCTCGACATCAACATGGAACGCCTGCGATACCTCGACGACATCATGCCCGCCAACGTGAATGTGCTGTTCAGCGACCGGCATGTGATTCGCGAGCAACTGAAACAGGCCGACCTCGTCATCGGCGCGGTCCTGATCCCGGGCGCGCTGGCTCCGGTTGTCATTCAGCGCGAGGACCTGAAACTGATGAAACCCGGCAGCGTGATCGTCGATGTGGCTGCCGACCAGGGGGGATGCACAGAGACTTCCCGGCCGACTTCGCACAGCGATCCGGTTTTTACCGTGGACGAAGTCGTGCATTACTGCGTCACGAACATGCCCGGCGCGGTCGGGCGCACCAGTACGTTCGCCTTGTGCAATGTGACACTGCCGTGGGTGGTCAAGCTGGCCGACAACAACCTGGTCGATGCCGCGCGGGCGGAAAAACCGTTGCGGGATGCCCTGAACATCCACGCGGGCCAGATCTGCCACCAGCCGGTAGCGGCGACTTTTCACCTGCCCTTTCATTCGCTGGGCTGAACCGGAAAACGGCGGCCCCCCCATCCAGTACAGAAATTGCCCTGTCCCCTGAAGTGAAAATTTGCATGAGTGCCAGCGGAACAACTGAAACAGCTTCCGGAACGATTCCACTGTCGGTCGAATGGATCGGCGATTTTGGTGGAGCATTGCGTTTGATCGACCAGACGTTGTTGCCGCTGGAATTGCAGTTTGTGGACTGTCGTTCGACCGAACAGGTTTGGGTCGCGATCGAGCGTCTGAAAGTCCGTGGTGCTCCGGCTATCGGAATCGCCGCTGCCTACGGGGTCTTGCTGGAATTTGCCGGCGAGTTGCCGGAAAACGCCGATGAATTTCTGGAGCGGACGTTGCGGGCCTGCGATTATCTGGCCGGCAGTCGTCCGACGGCCGTCAATCTGTTCTGGGCCCTGAAACGCATGCAGTCCGTGGCCCGCGCACTGGCCACCGGCGACAGCGATTTCGACGGTACGCTTGCACTGGAAAAGCTGTTGCAGGAGGCCCGCGCGATTCACGACGAGGATCGCGCCATGTGTCGGGCGATCGGCATGCACGGGTCGGCGTTGCTGTCCGGTTGCACCGGCGTGCTGACGCATTGCAATACGGGCGGGCTGGCGACCAGCGAATACGGCACGGCGCTGAGTGCTTTTTTTACCTCCCAGGACCTCGGACACACGCTGCACATCTACGCCGATGAAACCCGTCCGCTGTTACAGGGTGCCCGGCTGACCACCTGGGAACTGATGCAGCGGAAAATCCCGGTCACGCTGATCTGCGATTCCATGGCGGCCCAGGTGATGCGCGAAGGCAAAGTCCAGGCGGTGATGGTGGGCGCCGACCGGATCGCGGCCAATGGCGACACCGCCAACAAAATCGGAACCTACATGCTGGCCGTGCTGGCCCGCCATCACAACATTCCTTTTTATGTTGCCGCACCCAGCAGCACCTTCGACGTATCGATTGCCGACGGCAGCCGGATCCCCATCGAGCAGCGGGCCGACTACGAAATTACCGAGGGTCTGGGTCGCCGCACGGCGCCCGCCAACGTCACGGTTTACAATCCGGCCTTTGACGTGACCCCCGCAGAACTGGTCACCGCCATAGTCACCGAACGGGGCCTGATCAGCCCGGTCAACAAACAAACCGTCCTCGAACATCTCGGGGTGGCGTAGTTCCAGTTCCTGCTGAGGGGACAAACAGTTTTATGCTGCATGTGGAAATCTTTGGCGATGTGACTTTGGTGCGGATGCGGCACTCCAAAGTTCAGGCGATGGATCTGGAGTTTTGCTCGGCGCTGGCTGACAGGCTGGACGATTTGGACGGGGCGGGAACCCCGGCGACCGTGTTGACCGGAACCGGCAAGATTTTTTCCGCCGGCGTGGACCTGAAACGCCTCGTGGCCGAGCCGCCCGATTATGTCGACTCTTTTTTTCCGGCGCTGACTCGGCTGTTCTGGTCGGCATGGAGTTTTTCCGGACCGCTGGTGTCGGCCATCAACGGGCACGCCCTGGCGGGAGGCTGCGTCCTGGCGAATTGTGGCGACTGGCGCGTGCTGGCCGAAGAGGCAACCATCGGCATGCCGGAATCGCGAGTCGGATTACCGCTGCCCGTCGAGGGAATTGAAATCATTCGCGGCAGCGTGACAACCAGCCTGCTGAATCAGGTGGTCGGCGCAGGTCGCTCCTGGAAAGGAGCCGAAGCCGTCAGTTCGGGCCTGGCGGATGCCCTCGTTCCTGAGGAATCGGTGCTAGACACAGCTATCGAACAGGCCGGAAGAATGGCCGGGACGAACCGTCAGGTTTTTGAACTTGGAAAAAGTCAGCTCCGCCACCCCACCACCTGCCGGATTCTGGGCGACCGGGACAGCCACAACGAAAAGGTCATGGCGCTCTGGAAATCCGAAGCCGTACGCGATACCGTCCGGAAATTTGTCGCGGAACGGCTGTAACGAAAACGTGGCTTCCGCCCGGATGAACCGGACGGAGAGCCGAAACCGCTGATTCGGGATATTGCTGAGCAGCTTAGGGTAGCCGCCAGTTGTCGCTCCGCCGGAATCAATCCGGCGAAAGCGGGCGAAAGTCATATCGACCTTGGTTGCTCCGCTGAACAGAATACTTGTGAGATGGAACGGCGATGGGTGGCCGGCCGCCAGTTGTCGCTCCGCCGGAATCAGTCCGCCGGAAGTGGGCGACAGGGATGCCGCCACTGGTTGATCTGCTGGACGGAATCCCGGTGAGATGACTGCCGACAAGTGGCCACCAACCTGGCGCTCCGCTGGAATCAGTCCGGCGGTAGCCAAAGCGGGCGCGATATCAAGTAGCCTTTGTTCGCCCGAAGAGCAGAAGCAAAGCCCAAATGTCACAAGATGTTTACGCCTTGCGATTCTCAAAGGGCGTTTTGCGGCGCGGGTAACAGGTCCGGCAAATCTCACAGCGGGTCCCGTCACAGCCCCGCGCCGTGCAATGTTCCCGGCCATAGTAAATGATCTGCAGATGAAGCACATTCCAGCAGTCTTCGGGAAACAGCTTCTTCAAGTCGTTTTCCGTGGTGACCACGTTTTTTCCGGACGTCAGTCCCCACCGCTGCGCCAGTCGGTGAATGTGAGTATCGACCGGAAAAGCCGGGACACCAAACGCCTGGGCCATCACAACGCTGGCCGTCTTGTGCCCAACACCAGGCAATTTCTCCAGTTCCTCAAATGACTGGGGCACCTGGCCAGAGTGCCGTTCCACAAGAATTTCCGACAGCCCCACAATCGCTTTGGATTTCTGCGGCGACAATCCACAGGGCCGAATGATCTCGCGAACCCTCTCGATGGACTGCAAAGCCATCTTTTCCGGCGTGTCAGCCAACCGGAACAGCGCGGGCGTCACCTGGTTGACTCGTTCATCCGTACACTGCGCACTCAACAGCACGGCGATCAGCAACGTGAACGAATCGACGTGATCCAGCGGAACCGGGGGCGCGGGGTAAAGCTGGCCCAGTCGTTGCCGGACAAAATCAGCGCGCTGCTGGCGATTCATCAGCGGGTCGGCGAACCGTCGCCACCACCCCCTGGCGGATCGTCAGTCTTCGGCGGATCGTCAGTCTTCGGTGGATCGACTTTGGGATCGTCCGTTTTCGGAGGATCCTCTGTCATCGGCGGATCGTCTGTTTTCGGCGGATCGTCTGTTTTCGGAGGATCGATCGTGGGATCGTCTGTTTTGGGAGGATTGTCGGTGCCGGGTGGATCGCTTTCCTTTTTGGGTTCATCGGTCAGGGGCGGCTGGTCACCGGTCGATCCGCCTTCTTTCATTTCGCTGCCGTCACCCCCGGCATTTTCAGTCTTTCCGGCTTCGGGTTCGGCAGACTTTTCGGCCGGCTTGTCGCCAGATTCCGGTTTGGCCGGCACGTCGGGTTGGGCGGGTGGCGGTTCGGTGGCCGTGGTGTCGTTGCCAAATTTTTTGGGTGCGTACTCGTGTCCACGGTCGCGGGTGATTTCGATGGACGTGATGGTGTCGGGGACGGCCCCTTCGATGGGCTGTTCACCGAACCCGCTGGAAATCGCGGTGCGTGTCAGCATGTCCAGAACATCGAAACCGCTGACGACGCGGCCGAATACCGTGTGTTTGCCATCGAGGCCCTGCACGGACGGACTGCGGGAAAAGGTGATGAAGAACTGGGAACCGCCAGTGTTAGGCCCGGCGTGAGCCATACTGATTGAACCGGTGAAATGCCGTCGCATTTCCGGATCGACACATTCGCAGGCAATCGAATAACCGGGTCCGCCGCTACCGGTGCCCTGAGGACATCCGCCCTGGGCCATGAACCCTTCGACCACACGATGGAACTTCAGTCCGTCGTAGAAACCTTTTTTGGCGAGCGCGACGAAATTGGCGACGGTGTTGGGCGCCTCGTTTTCGAACAGTTCGATTTCGACAACGCCCCGATTGGTGGTGATTTTGGCGCGGGGCAAATCATTGGCGGTCGCTTCACGCTGACGAATCAGGATTTCTTCGAAGATTTCCCGGGCGGGTACGCTCAGCCGTTCGGCGCGGGCGGCGGCTTCGAATTTCGACGCTGGCACACCGAGGCTGATCAGGGTGTCGGCAGTGGCCAGCACGGTCGCGTCCTGTTCAGCATTGGCTTCGTTCAGCAGGATCCCCATCAGGGTGTTCAGTTTTTTGGGATCGAGTCCGCCATCGGTGATTCCGGTCAGGGCCGAATCGCGCAAACGGTCCAGCAGGTTTCCGGACTGGGTCAACAGACCCGTGTATTCCGTGCGAATCGTATCGCGTTCGAGTACCTCTTCGGTGGCTTCAAAACGTTGCCGCAGGTCAGACATTTCGCCCCGCATTTTTTCCCACGCGGCCAGCAGTCCTTCAAAATCTTTGGGCAGTTCCTGTTGGGGCGCAGGCGTGGCGGAATCTGGTGCAGGATCACTGGGCGGATCGGTCGCCGGCGGGGCCACTGGCGGTGCGTCCTGCAGGCCTGCAATGGCCGCGGCCGGCATCCCGGAAAAAAGAAAACCCAGTGCGATGCCCGCTGCAACGCACCAACGTGGAGATGAAAAAGCCTGGGACATGATCGATGGTTTACTCATTACAGTTTGAATACTCCGTTAAAATTCCGGTCACGGCGACTGGAACTGGTGAAAAAGCTGTTCGTCAGACTGCAGTTCAAATCCGGAAAAGGACATCTGAGAATATCCGTTCGGGCTTTGGATGCGAAGCGGACGGCGGACAGTAATCGGCCAACCGATGGTTGCCAGCAGTTGTCAGTGGCGCTGTTGTCACACGTTTTTCCGGCCTGCCGGCAAATCCCACTGAAAAAAAAGTGGCCGCTGGGAAAGGTTGCAGGCCACCGGTTCCAGCGCCGGTCCTGCTTTCACCGCCGTCACCACCGGTTTTCTCCGGAGGGGTAGGGGGGAGGCTCCCCGGCGAAGCCGAATCGGGCCGATGTGCGATGGCCAATACGCTGCTGAAAATCTCCGGCAAAGCGTTCTTGAGCAACCCTGAAGGATTCCAAACCGAAGCGTTCGG
>JBGSVU010000457.1:0-3126 GCA_041752775.1 Pirellulaceae bacterium
CAGTGGGCGGGTTCCTGCTGGTACTACCTGCGTTTCATCGATCCGGCAAACAGCCGCTGCTTTGTCGATCCGGACCTGGAGCGCCAGTGGATGCCAGTCGACCTGTACATTGGCGGCGCGGAACATGCCGTGTTGCATCTGTTGTATGCGAGGTTCTGGCACAAGGTGCTGTACGATCGCGGGCACGTTTCGACGATCGAACCTTTTGCGCGGCTGGTTAACCAGGGAATGATCCTCGGCGAAATGGAATTCACGGGATACCGCGATGAAGAAGAACGCTGGGTCAGCGGCGAGCAGGTACAGGACATTCCGGGTTCGCACCTGACTCACCGCGAAACAGGGCGAATTGTTCAGGCTGTCAAACTGGACCCGGACCAGGTCCAGAAATCCGGCGAGCGGTTTACGCTGCTTTCCGATCCTGCGATTTCCATCGACAGCCGGGCTCACAAGATGTCCAAAAGCCGCGGCAACGTGATCAACCCGGACGAGATCGTGGCCGACTACGGGGCCGATTCGCTGCGTCTGTACGAGATGTTCATGGGTCCGCTGGAGGCGATGAAACCCTGGAGCATGTCGGGTGTGAATGGTGTCCGCAATTTTCTGGACCGGGTCTGGCGCATGATCGTCGATCACCTGGCCGACGAAACGGGGATCCACGAAGCGGTTCAGGAAACCGACCCGACTGATGAGCAGATGCGCGTGTTGCACCGGACGATCCGGGCGGTGACACACGACCTGGAAAATCTGGCTTTCAATACAGCGATCGCGCGGCTGATGGAGTTTGTCAACTTTTTCACCCGGGAAACCGTCCGGCCGAAAAAAATCATGGAGCAGTTCGTGCTGCTGTTGTCCCCCCTGGCCCCGCACATCTGCGAAGAACTGTGGCAGATTCTGGGTCACGAAAAAACGCTGGCCTATGAAACCTGGCCGCAGTTTGATCCGGAGCTGACGGTCGAGCAAACGGTGGAAATCCCGGTTCAGATCCTGGGCAAAGTCCGTGCGCGGATTACCGTGGAACGTGGGACTGGAGAAGCCGAGTTGCAGGCCCAGGCACTGGCCGAACCGCGGATCGTCGAACTGCTGGCTGGCAAAAGCATTCGCAAAGTCGTGGTGGTCCAGGACCGCATGGTCAATATTGTGGCCAATTGAGTCCGGTGAAATCGGTCCCTTACAGGAAACGCCGACGACACCGTGCTGTCGGGTTTGCATTTATTCCGCAACAGGAACTTCAGTAATGCAGGACAAGAAAACGTTGATCCTTCCATTGTTGCTGATCGCCATTGGAACCGGATGGTTATTGACCACGCTGGGGATTGCGCCCGGAATCGACTGGGTCTGGACGCTGGGTCTGGCGATTGCGGGCTTGTTGACATACGTGGTCAGCGGCTTTGACAAGGCCTCGTTTGTGGCGGGGACATTTCTGGTTGCCACCAGTGCCATGTCGGTGTTGCGGCAGACGGGGCGAATTTCCTTCGACATCGAGATTCCGGTGCTGGTCATCCTTCTGGGACTGTTGGTGTTGATCGCCCGAATTCCGGCGATCCCCGTCCCCAAATGGTATGTCGAGCCGCCGCAACCATGATGGATGGGCTCCTGTGATTTTGTGTTATCCTGTGCTTTCTGCACGCCCGATTTCTGGAAAATTCAGGTTGCGGTCGATTGTAGAATTTCCCGGTTTCTGTCCAACAGCCTCGCACAAGGTTTCGTCATGGTCACCAGTCACCCGATCCGTCTGATTTGTGTTTTCCTTGCGATCTCGTGCTGGGCTGCGCCCGGTTGGGCTACGGGTTTGGGCGGCGCTGGTTCAGAGGCAGCGGATGACGGACCGGCACGGATGGAGCGGCCGAACATTGTTCTGATTTTTTCCGACGACCATGCCCAGAATGCCATTTCGGCTTACGGTTCGGTGGTCAACCAGACCCCGAACCTGGACCAGCTGGCGGCGCGGGGAGTCCGGTTTGCCAATTCGTTTGTGACCAACTCGATTTGCACGCCCAGCCGGGCGACGCTGCTGACGGGCCAGTATTCGCACATGAATGGAGTTCCGGTCTTTAACCAGTTTGACGGGACGCGGGACCACTTTGCCCGACGACTTCAGGCGGGTGGATACCATACGGGGGTGGTTGGCAAGTGGTATCTCGGTTCGGCACCGACCGGATTTGACCGCTGGGCGGTATTGCCAGGTCAGGGCCGGTATCTGGATCCGGACTTTCTGGTGCCAGGCCAGAAGCTGAAAATCAGCGGACACTGCACGCCGGTTACGACCCGGCTGGGGATCGAGTTCGTTCGGACCCGCCCGGCAGACAAGCCGTTCTTTTTGATGATGAATTACAAGGCCCCGCACCGGAACTGGGAACCGGACGAAATCAACCGGGAAAAATTCGCGGGGAGAACGTTTCCTTTTCCGGCAACGTTTCGTGACGACTACGCCACGCGACCGGCCGCGCTACCCTCCAACCGGCAGACCATTGCGCGCGATCTGACCCGCAACGACCTGAAGATGGTTCCGCCAGAAGGGCTGGAGGGAAAAGATCGCAACGCCTGGCTTTCGGCCCGTCCGGAAGAGGTCAGCGTGGATGGCCGCCAGATCAACGGCGAGGCCCTGGTCGAGTGGAAGTACCAGCGCTACATGCAGGACTATCTCGCCTGTGTCCAGGGAGTTGATGACGGGATCGGAGAATTCATGAAATTTCTGGACGAGTCGGGTCTCGAAAAAAACACGATCGTGATTTACACCACGGACAATGGATGGTACCTCGGCGAACATGGGCTGTACGACAAGCGGTTCATGTACGAACCGGGCCTGAGGGTGCCGCTGATTGCTGCCGGGCCGGGAATTGGCGAGGGGCTGGTCCCCGAGGAAATGGTTGCGAATATTGACCTCGCGGCAACGTTGCTGGATTTGGCGGGGCAGGGGATTCCTGATTCGGTGCAGGGGCGTTCCCTGGTTCCGCTGCTCCGGGGCGACAGTCCGGACGACTGGCGAACCAGCGTTTACTACCGCTATTACCACGATCCCGGCGATCACAACACGCGGGCTCATCTGGGTGTGCGGACGGCGACGCACAAACTGATTTACTACTGGAAACAGAACGCGTGGGAGATGTTCGACCTAGTGGCCGATCC
>JBGSVU010000458.1:0-1965 GCA_041752775.1 Pirellulaceae bacterium
GGGTTGAACTGGCAAAACCAGTCACCGGCCGCTGTTGGGACGGGGTCCAGCCTGCCGGGCGGTGCCTTGAGTGGATACGTGAACCCGCCGTCGGCAGGTCCGCTGCCGGGCCCGCGGGGCAACTGAACGAACCGCACACAAGACCCAATCCGCAAATCCCGAGCACTTTGAAATCCTGAAACGGCCTGACCTTGTGTTGGGCACCCGTTTCCCCCGCAGGGGGCAACCCGCAAACTTGTGGGATGCCCCCTTTTTTCGTTCCGGAACGCGAAATGTCCCCGCGAATGATTGGCAGTACCACTTGTTTGGGAGAAACGGGAACGGTCGGCAACCGGCAAATCCGGGTTTCCCGGCGCGGATTATATTTCCGGGAATCGCGACGGGTAGAACGCCGATGGAAAGAAACTGGCCGCCGACGAAAAAATTGGACTAGGATGAAAGTACCAATTCCGGCTGTTTTTTTTCCGGCTTTTTTTTCGTATGGCGATCGGCGGATGGGTTCTACCCGTAGGATGGACATCCTTGTCCGTCCCGGGACTCGACGGACAGGGACTCGACGGACAAGGATGTCCATCGTACTGGATGTCCATCGTACTGGATGTCCATCGTACTGGATGTCCATCGTACTGGTGGTAACTGTTTAACTGCCGTTCGCCTTGTGCACGCGACCGATGCCGGGTTGCCGCGGTGGCCAGCTGGTACCGACGCCTGGCCGGATGGACTATTGATGACTGAACGCCGCAGTTACCCCCTGCGAGGACACCATGAAGCACATTCTTGAAATCTTCTGGACCACCACTGTATTTTTGGTGACCGTTTCCTTCCACCAGGTACTGGTGGCGACGCTTCAGACCCCGCCGCCAGCCAGTGGTGCGACCCAGACACTCACGGTTGAAAAGCCGGATTCCGGCGGTGGCGCTGATGGTGTCGTTGATGATGATGAAGTTGATCAACCCGGGCCGCGGCTGGGTGAACCGGTCCGGTTCGAATATCGCGTCGCTGCAAAAATCGTGGCGACGGCCCAGGCGCGCCAGATTCTGGTGACCTTGCCAGTTCCCCAGGACTGGCCGGAGCAGTCGGTCGTGACGGTGACCGAAGACGTCCCGCCCGCCACGGAAAAAATGGAAATCCGCGAACTGAAGTTGGCACCGCGCCAGATGGTGGCCACGCTGCCTTCGCTCGCCTCGGGCGAGTCCGCCATTTTTTCGCTGACGTTTGATGTGGAAATCCGGCCGATCCTCCCGCCAGCCGACCCGGACCAGTACTCGCGCCCGGAGAAACTGGAACGGGACATGAAACACTGGCTGGACGAAAGTCCGGGAATCGAATCGCGCGATTCACGCGTCAAAACCGCGGTCCGCAAAGCACTCGAGGGTGTGGCTGAAGACGATGCGACCGTCAGCGACTGGGACAAGATTGCCAAAATCCGCGACTGGATTCTGGCCAACATCGAACCGGCCAGCGAAGACAACCGGGATACGGGCGTGACCCTGAAATACCTCAAAGGCACCGAACGGAATCGGACCCGCCTGTTCATCGCCATGTGCCGCGCCAGCAAAATTCCCGCGCGGATGGTCTGGTGCGACGGCAACGAACACGCCGAGTTCTACCTGGAACATTCCAGCGGAGAAGGATTCTGGTTTCCCTGCCGGATGTCACCCGCGATCGAAATGGGAGCCAACCCCAATCCGGCAGTAGTACAGCAGAAGGGCGACCACTTCCGCGTTCCCGAGAAAAAAGAGGAACTCGAGTTCGTCAGCGGCTTTATCTATGCCCGCAGCACATCCCAGCCGCAGTTTGGATATGTCGAAGGCCAGGTGCGCAAATGAAAATTGATCTGCGGTTTCCGAATCCAGCCGTGCGTTGCCTGCAGTTCGGCATGGCGGCCGCTGCCATCCTCATGGGCGTTGCAGTTCGTCCGTCCGGGCTGGCCGCACAGCAGGAACATTCACCGGGCGCGGCAGC
>JBGSVU010000459.1:0-2459 GCA_041752775.1 Pirellulaceae bacterium
GCTGTTTTCTGGAGCGACAACGGATAGACAGCCTTCCCAATCTGCAGGCGGGGGCGCTGTTGAACTGGCGCGACAACGGAATTGGAGGTGCACCCGACGTGGGAGTGCAGGTATCGATTCCAGTCGCGATTCGCAACTGGAACCAGGGAAACATCGAGGATGCGCTGAACCAGTTGAGTGCACGCAACAGCGAACTTTCGATTCTGGAAATTGAACTGCGCCAGCGATACGCCGAAGTCTTTCGCCAGTACCGGGATGCAGCAGCAGAGGTGGCCCGATACCGTGACCGGATTCTGCCGCGGGCCGAACAGGCCCTGACCCTGGCGCGCGACGCCTATGCTGCCGGAGAAACGGGATTTGTAACCCTTCTCACCTCGCTGCGAACCCTGACACAGTCGCAACTCGACTATTTGCGATCGCTTGAAAAACTGAGGGCGGCCGAGGCCGAACTTCAGGGCAACCTGATTTCCAGCCGGTTGCAGGGGCGGCAGGAATAACCGCTGTGCGGTGGAGAATCCGGCCTGTTCCGGCAGTCCTGAAACGATGCTGCGACCGTGCGAGTCGGCAGCCAGCTTGGGTCGCTATTTGATTTTGGTTTCAGCGGTTCCGGCTTCCGCACTCTTGTCGGCTGTTTGCACCGGTGCGTTTTCCCCCGGTACCTGACCATCTCCGGGTGAGGCTGACGAATCGGGATCAACCACCGGTTCTTCGACTTTGTCGAAATTGGGCTGGCTGAACACGTATCCCTGCCGCAGCGGAACGCGTTCGGTTTTCGGTGTGGCCGGCAGACGCGGGTTGTGTTTCAGGTTGGCACCCGCAAAACGGGTGCTTTCGAAAACGTTGCCTCGCACAAACGGTCCCACGCCGAGAAACCACGAGCTGCGGGCATTGGTCTCGCTGCGGCTGGAACCCGACTGCCATACGGGTTCCCGCGACTCCCGTTCGTAGGCGAACACGGCGACCTTGGACATCCCGGCGAGCACATTCGATCTCGCGACGGACAACTCCGGAATCGGCGGCAGCGCGGGCCCGGCTCCCAGACTGGACAACGCCGTCAGTCCGTTCGAGGCAGGCAGGCCATAGACAACATCGTGTCCATTGGTGGCGAGGGCACCGACGCGTGCCTCAACGATGATGTCGGCGGTTTCGCGACTTTCCTGGACCAGGCAGCGTGCGGCGAGCATTTTCTGTTTCAGCGCGCTGCCAACATATTCGCCGGTGATGATTCCCTGGCCAGTGACGGGTTTCAGGGCAGACGTATCAAAATAGACTTTCATTCCGGCAAGCGGTTCGAAATCAATCTGGTTGACTGAGTTGTCGACGGCTTCGCTCAGCAACAGCTGCTCGATTGCGGTTCGCTGCGCCGTGGTTCCGCAGCCACCACAAATGATCGCCAACAGCGCGAACATGACCATCCCCACGGTCACACGAATGGGCCGGGGATGGGTGCTGGAGGGGGGGCTGTTTCCGGAAGCGGCTGGCACGGATTACCGATGCAGGTGGACGACGGGCTGGAATGGAGATGTGCAGTCGATTTACCTGATTTCAGGCTTGCGGTTCAACCTCAATGCGCTTCCGGGAAAAATAAAAAACGGCCAACGATTTCGCGGGTCCCGCTAGCATGGCGGTCGCAAGTCCATGCGTCTTGGGGACTTGCGCCCTTTGAATCAATCTTGACGGGGTGTGCAGCTTTCCTATAATTCCCCCAGCCAGGCAAGATTGGCAAACTCGGAAACCGAGGATGGCAAACTAGGACTTGAGGGACTGGCCCGACGGGAGTGTTCAGGGAGGATTCCCCGGCGACCGTTGGATAGAGGAAGCAAATCACCGGTTTCGACGAGCGGTTTGGCAGCCACTTCGGCCATACAACAGAGGTAACTGCCGCACGCCGGACCATCACCAGGGAGACGATGGTTTCATGAGTTCCAAGACAGTTTTTACGACAGGCGAAGCAGCCAAGATCTGCAAGGTCAGCCAGCAAACGATTATCCGCTGCTTTGACAACGGATCGCTGAAAGGATTTCGCGTTCCGGGCAGCCGCTTTCGCCGGATTCCACGCGACCAGTTGTTCGCTTTTATGCGTGACAACGGCATCCCAACGGACGCACTCGAAAGCAGTCGGCGCAAGGTGTTGATCGTTGATGACGACGAAAGCCTGGTCGAACTGATGGCCGATGCGTTCAGTACCGATCCCCGCTTTGATATCAAGACCGCCAATAACGGGTTCGATGCCGGAATGCTGGTCAAGGAGTTCCGGCCAGATATCGTGGTCCTGGACCTGATGTTGCCCGACATCAACGGCAAGGAAGTCTGCCAGCGGGTTCGCATGGATCCGACGATGGAAATGGTCAAAATCATCTGCATTTCAGGTATGGTCGAACAGGACAAGGTTGCCGAATTGCGGGCTGCCGGTGCCGACGACTTCATGCAGAAGCCGTTTGCGGTCGACCGGCTGGTTC
>JBGSVU010000460.1:0-2915 GCA_041752775.1 Pirellulaceae bacterium
GCAGGGGATTGGCAAAAGTCCCCTCCAGTCGCCCCGATCCGGCATTGACCCGAACGTTACCACTGTTTCCCAGAGGCAATTTCCCAAAATACTGGCAAAAAAGCGTTCGCGCCGACGAGGGCAAAAAACTCATGCCCGCAATCGACGCGCGAACCGTCCCCGCCGATTCTTCCCACTCCATCCGGTAACTGCCCGGTGAAACGTTGATCCCCGTTTGCGTCTGCATCCCCCCCAAACCGCGCCCCGGCTGCCCCTCCCAACTGGTAACCGCCATCGAGGGCGTTCCAACCCATCCGGCAAATGATCCCAGCGAAATCTCCGGAGTCACCGCATCGGGAACATACAAACAGCTCCACCTCGACCCGCGACAGACGCCGCTGGCCTGGTCAATGTCCAGCACTTCAATATCGTTGATTTGCGCGTGTTCCGGCCGGGACCATCCATGCAGACTCCACGCCAGCCAGCAGAACCCGGCCACACACAAGGGCATCGTCAACCACGTCCAGGTGCGCACCCGAATCAGATACCGCAACAGGTAATAGTCACCCATCCCGAAAAGCAATACCGCCAGAATCGACAACATCAAAACGGTCGTCATGCTCACGACCCGCACGGCACCGAATGTCTCCAGCGCCAGACGCATCTGCCCTGCCAAATCCGAAAAACCGTGGTCACCGCCTCCCGCTGGCGCACTCGATGAACCGGAAAACTGCTCCGTGCCTGGCGACTGCAAAACGAGTTGCTCCAGGGATTGCGTCGAGCCGGCCCAGCCCAGCAACGGCTGCCCGTCAAACGCCACCGCCGTCCAGGTCACCATTCCAAAACCATGCGCCCGACGAACCGCAAGCGGCCAGTTGCCTTCCTGAATCACAACGATCGCATCCTCAGCCGGATCGATCTTTCGCAGTAACAGCCTGTTTTCGGACGTCACTTTCAGACGTTCGCCCGATCGGGAAAAAATCTCCAGCCGCGCCGCCGCCTCCAGTTCAATCAGCTCTCCCGGCACGCCCGGAACCAGTTTCGCCAGCGACTCCGATTCGGACTGAACCATGGGGCCCCGTTCCTCTGCCTCAGCCATTAGCAGCAATCGACCACCCTGCAGTACCCATCCCTCCAGCGCCGCGAGCTGGGCAGCGTTCATGTCACACAGCAATTCCGCTTCACCGCCTGCCACCATCCGGACTGCTGCCTGCAATCCCAACGGATTCTGCGGAAACGTTTCGGCCGATTCGATCGTGGCCAGAACCACTCCGGCCGATCCGGCCGTCAGCCGCGGAAATTTGTCCTGGAATTCTCGCGACTGCCCCAGCAACAGCACAATCGATGCCGCCCCGTCAACCACCGTCACCTGATCCGAATCCAGCCCGACCGACCACGACCCCAACGGCTGACCAGCCGCGTCCAGGACGCGCACGTCAATCCGCCCCTGCGGGCGACCCAGACGAAACAACCCCTGAATCGCCGAAACCGGTTGCCCCCCGCGATCCCTGGCTGCGAATTTTTTCGCGGGCATCGCCCACGTCACCGGGACATCGGCATCGTCCGGGCAGGTGATTTCCAACGACACACTCTTGTTGGCCAAAGATTCATCCAGCAACAGTGTCAGCGGAGCCCAGTGACCCAACCGGACAACGCCACCCAGTCCAATCCGGATTTCGCCAACCGCGGCGGTCGGGCCGACGCCGGTTCCGTCCTGAGCTTCAATGCCCTGAAGTTCAATGCCCCGAACCGGCCACGAACTACCCAGCCCCATGCCGGCAACGACTACCAGTTGCAAGCACAACAGCAACACGCGCCCCCAGTGGAAAGTTCCACGCGGGAATTCCAGCCAGAATCCTGATTCAGTTCGCAAATTCATCAACGATGACCGGAAAACTTTCGGTTTTTTGGAAAACCACCCAACATCGAACCGCCAAAACAGCCCAACAGAATAACCCAAACCAGAATCACCAGCCACTGCCAACTTTCACCCGCCTATCCCTGAAGCGGGCTCTGTCCCACACCCGGTCCAGCCGGAAAAATCACCGCACGCTCACCGGCACGCGGCATACCTCAAGGTTTCTCCGCGTCCGGACAGACGCAAACGAGTTTGCCGCAACCCGGACAACCCGTGCCATATTTTTTCGAAACCGCCGCTGCCAGATCGACGCCAGCCACATTCGCGATCGTCACCAGCCAGGCCAACACATCGGCAAACTCTTCCGCCAGATTCTCCCGGTCGTTCCCCCGCAAGGCCGTGGCCAATTCGCCGATCTCTTCCATCAACCACATGAAGGTCCCCGAAACACCGCGCACCTGGTCCTTTTCAAAATACATCTCGTGGATCAGCCGCTGAAAATCGGACAATGTCGGCCCATTTTCCATGCGGGACGGACACTCAACAGACTTTGTGACCGATGCCTGCTCTGCAGCAGGCCGGGCCGCGTCGCTATGACTGCTCATAATCACCTTCGTTTCTTCCGCAACATTTTCAGCAACCCCGGGCAACAGCCCGGCGGGCAGCCCCAAATATATTTTGCCGCCGTCAATTCGCACCGGAAACGAATCCGTGCGGATTCGCGGATTGTCACACCACGCACCATCCCGCACATCGAAGCGCCAGGCGTGCCAGGGACAGGTCACAATGCAGTTTTCGAACGGGCCTTCCACCAGCGAAGCGCCCATGTGGGGGCACAAATCATCAATCGCATAAAACTGCCCGCCAACGTTGAAGACCGCGATCGAGCGATTCCCCATCTCAAACCGCTGGCCCGAACCCGCTGCAATTTCAGCGACCTCGGCCACAAACACATATTCTGTTTCGGGTTCCGGCACTGGCAACTCGGACTCGGGCAACTCGGACTCGGGCAACTCGGACATCGATTCAGTTTTTCACCAGCGTACAGGTCGTATCGGTCACCACCAGTGTCCGCACG
>JBGSVU010000461.1:0-6863 GCA_041752775.1 Pirellulaceae bacterium
ACGGCAATTTCCCGTCGGCGGGAATCTCACTGATTTCCCGGTGCAGCCGTTCCACAATCAGCCCCGGCAGATTGTCCGTGGTGCAGTCGACGTAGACCGGAATCACCTGGCCGGACAGTTGCGGGATCAGCCCGGCGCGGACAAACGAACTCTTGCCGCTTCCCGACGGACCATAAATCAAGCCGACCGGGACGTCATCCACCTGGCGCGCAACATCCAGCCGCGCAGTCCAGAAACGAATGGAATCGGGCACGCCCTGCCGATCGACCGGGCCGGGCAGAAGTTGCAAAAAGAAACCGGCGTCGTTCTGGTCAAAACTGCGCAGTCCACGCGGCACGATTTCCAGGTTGCCCACGCCGTCCGAAACCTGGCTGCGCCGGCTGGAATCGCTGCGACTGGATCCCGCCCGTCCGCCCGCCATTTTGTGAGAACCAGGGTTCCCTGGCGTTGCATCGACGGGGCTGGCCGGACGGGGCATCGACAGATGCTGCAGTGCGCGGACGGTGGGGCTGTCTGGCACTGCGAAGGACCCGGTTTTTTCGTCCGTGTAAATTGCTGTTTGGCGGGCTGCTTCCAGTTCTTCGATCACATCCTGCATCGAGTGGTAGCGGTCGTCCATCAGTTTTTGCAAACAGCGCAAACAGATACGCTCCAGCTCGCGCGAAACCGATTCATTCAGCTGCCGCAGCGGCTTGGGGTTCCTGTAACAGATGGCCCGCGCCAGTTCCCGGCTGTCCCGCCCGCGAAAGGGCAACCGCCCCACCAGCAACTGGTACATCGTCACGCCGAGCGCCCAGATATCAGTCTGGCCATTGATCAGGTGATTCTCGCCGCGGACCTGTTCCGGTGACATCCACGACGGCGTACCGGCGGTGGCATCGGCCTGTTCCATTGGCAACAGATCGTCGTGCAGGGCCAGTCCAAAATCGACCAGGTGAATGTCATCCTGGTCGTCCACGATCACGTTGGCCGGTTTCAGGTCGCGATGCGTCAGTGATTTTTTGTGAGCCGCCTGCAGGGCATGGGCAATGCGGAACAGGTATTGCAACACGCGCGGATGCTCCAGCCGAGCCGCCCGGGCGATTTCCGCCAGCGTCCGGCCTTCGACATACTGCATGACCACAAACGGAATCCCGTCATCCGTCACCCCGTGGTCGTAAACCGAAACGATCCCCGGATGATCGACCTGGGCCAGCATCTGGCCTTCGCGCAAAAAATTCTGCAGGGCATCTTTGGAAATCGGCCGGTCCCAGCGGGGAACCTTGATGGCCACCCGCCGAATCAGCGAACTGTCCTCGGCCAGATAGACAAACCCAAAACCTCCCCGTCCCAGTTGCCGGATGATCCGGTAGCGGCCGATAAATGTCAGGTCGGGCCGCACACTGAACGACTCCGCTCCGGCCGGGCCGGCACCCTCATTCAGTTCCGTCGGTTTCAGGTCGTCATCGTCCTCCTCGTCGTCGTCCCTGTGATCGTCCCTGTCATGCGGCGGTTCGCGGTTCATGGATGGAAGGCGGGTTCGGAAATGGAAAGTCGCGTTACAGGAGACAACCGGCTTTGGATTTTTGCACCCGGTTTGACTCTGACGGTTCGAATCGATGATAACACAAGTCGCAAAGCTTTCGGCAATATGAGCGGCCGGCTTTTCAGGTTTGTTCCGCCCGGGTAAACCGGTTCCGGAAGGATCGGTTTGCGTTCTGCGGGCTGTCCGGAAACCCCGACAAACAGCGGCAAAAGCCGAAACCCAGGGATTAAATCCTGACAGGACCCAATTTCTGTTTTTTGCAGGGCTTAAAGCGGGGAAGCCTCGGCCGCTTTCGTTATGCCCCTGTTGCAGGCTGGTGACATGCTGATCGCCACTGCGAGTTGAATGGTTCCGGCATCCCGGTTGGCAATTCCGTCCATGCCAGTCTTTATCGTTCGACTTTGTCGCCCCCGTCGCCCCCCGGTCCGCGCACACCCGCCGCGGTCCCGTCCATTCCTTTATCAGTTTCTTCCTGGGGACTGCTGCCGGCAATTTCGTAAAACGGGTTCATGAGATCCAGCCGGCCGCGAGGGAGCGGGGATGCAATCGGCTCATGAACCAGAACTTCGGCAGATCCTTCCAGAACCGTGATTCGAAATGGCTGCTGCAGTTTTTGAGTCAAATGGTAAACCGTCACGTATTCGGCCAGGTCTTCAGTGCGGGCACAACTCCCATACAGGGTAACAAAGGGTGTTTTACCCAGGGCACGGTAGACCTGTTTTGCATCCCCGGCTGGCAGAACCCGGCCGCCCTGGCGAAAACGGATCATCATCAGTTTTGCATCCTGCCAGGGACGTGCCGGAGTCTGGCGATCTTCCCAAATTCCGGCGGTAAAGGGTGTCTCCGCAGCGGCCGGTCCCGGCTCAGGACCAGACCGAATGGACGGTGTGATGTCTTTCGTGGCATCGACAACATGGGTTGCTTCATGCAGCAGCACATATTGAATAGCAGTGATGGTCCCCACGTCGGCCTGAATACGAACCTCGCTGTTGCTCAGGTCGAAACAGGAGCCTTCCTTTTCCGCGACCCATTCGGATGCGGACTGTTTCAGGATTGCTGCTCGAATGGTAATGTCAAACAACCGGCAGGGCTCTGCCGGATTGACCGTTGATGTCAGTGCCGTGTTGGGCATGTTTTCCACAAAACTCAGGCTGCGCAACCGCTGCTGGAGAACTTCCTGATGGAGCGGTGGCAGGATCGTAATAGCTTCTGCGATTTTCTGCAGATCGGCTGCGGTCAGAGCGTAAGCCGTCGGAGACAAGCCGGCCTCGCGAAAAATCTGAATGACAACTTCGGGCGTGGCGCCAATCCGTTCGATCAGTTGCGATGCGGGGTCAAGTCCATGGCGCCGCTGCGTGGTGGCTTGCACCATCGCGGTGTCCGTCAATCCAGTGTCTGTCGCGGCTTCGGACTGTGCCCAGACGTTGGCCGAAGCGGCCAGGCATATCAGGCAGCAGGCAAACTTCACGGAAAGTGGAAACATGGTTGGATCTCATGGGGCTGAAGGGGAAACTGGGCGATCACACGGCTGAATTCTGACGTTTTAGCCAATCTCCTCACCAGAACAGATCACAGACCGGTCAGGAAACGGGCGACCCGCCGTTGGCGTTGAGATCGGGAATCCGGTCGCGGGCCAGCAGGCCGAAGATGTGCACGTCGTGAAACTCGCCCCATTTCCGCACGTGTTGCCGCAACGTCCCCTCGCGCGTCATGCCGATTTTGCGCAGAACCTGACCCGATGCCCGGTTGCTGGCCATGTGATGCGCCACGATCCGGTTCAGCCCAAGTTGTTCGAAACCGAAGTCGATCACGGCCCGGGCGGCTTCCGTTGCCAACCCCCGATTCCACCAGGGTTTTCCAATCCAGTAGCCCAGTTCGGCAAAGTGGTCCGACCGTTCGACATGCAAACCGATGGCGCCGACTGGCCGGTCGGCCACCGCCAGTGGAATTCCGGAGTCGGCTTCGTCCAGCGTGGGACAGATGGCCAGAATCACAGCAGAACCGTTGTTCCAGAATTCCATGTGCGTTTCGATCCAGGCCAGCGCTGCGCCTTCGGGATAGGGGTGCTCAATCCCGCGTGTCGTCGCGGCGATGGCTATGTCCGAAGCCAGTTCCTGGATGGCTTCGGCATCGTGGGGTTCAAAGGGACGGAGGGTCAGACGCGATGTGGTCAGCGTTCTTCCGGTGGCCGGAATTTCACCGGAGTGAACAGTCTCGGAATCGCTCGACATTCGGCTGGTTTTGGGCGTGGGTTGATTTGATGGTTTTGGCAACCGTGACGGCGGGATCTGCGGTCGTAGCGATTGTAACGGATGGCAGGGCAAAACGGAGGGATTAAATGGCGGAAAATGCAGCCGGGCAGGCAACTGTCCCAGCGCCGCCAGCGCAATCGTGTACTAGGTTTCAGTATCGAAGCCGCAAACCGGGGCCGCCTGAACCCGGCAAGCACGAACATCGCCGATGCTCGATGGCCGCGAAACCAACGTTCCGGAGCTTGCCGGAAACCAGCCGTGGTTTTCATCTGCCGGATGCTGTAAACCGACCCACAGTCCACCCAATCGCCATGGATATCCTGAGCAAATTTTTCAAAGAAGTCTTCGAGCAGTCCGAACCGGCACAGGCCGCCCCAGTCGGATTCCAGGGCGCCAGCCCGGACCAGCTCCAGCGTCACCTCTCCAAATCCAGATATGGCGACTTTCAGCTGACCGACGCCATCCGGCCTTCGCTCGATGTGCGCATCCGGCCGGCCCAGGGGTACCGCCACGACGTCTATGTCGATGAAGAAACGGGCGCCAAAGTCCCGGTCATCATGGCGTCGGCTTCACGGGAAATTCTTTTTCAGGTGTTTATGCAGCTGGTCCAGCGACTCGGACCCGCCGTCGATGTCGTGCTGGAAACCAGCCACGACCACGACGTCAAGGGCCATGTCGACCTGTACCGCGAACAGATTGATTTGCCGGTTCTGACCAGCATGTTGTGGGAATACGAAAACATGTTGACCAACGACGGCTGCACCGGGATCGCAGTGCTGAATCCGCGAACGCCCCAGGAAGTCCAGCTGGACGAGCACAAGCTGCTGATCATGTACGGCAGCCCGCTGGAACTGTTCGAGCATACGCTGGAACAGAACGGAATTTACTGCGACGAGGAAATCCGTTTTCTGACCGAAGCCGAACACGTGCATTCCACGTCGGATTCCCACATGCGGCACTTCAACCAGCTGCAAACCGAACTGGGGCTGGACGGCCAGCAGGAAGACCGCGGCGAATTCGAATCGGGCTGTTAACTGCCTGGACTGGGTCATAACGAACATTTCACGGGCCTGAACGGTACCGGTGGCGTACACAGCAACGCGACCGGTGCCGATTCAGGCCTTTTCTGTTTTCCCGTCCGGCCGGATGGCCCGCCCGTATCGGAACCCCGACCCGTGCCGCCTGGCCGTTTTTCGGCTAAACTCCTGGACTGTATGCGATGTCCGATTGCATGAAATCCAGAACCTTGGCCGGAGAGCGGAATTGTGACTTTGAATGCACCCCTGGGCAGACGATTGCGGATGGCGCTGGTCGGCGGAGGAGCCGGGTCGTTTATCGGCCGGGTTCACGCCACGGCGGCGACACTGGACGGGCGCGCTGAACTGGTGGCCGGAGCGCTCTCGTCGGACCCCGTGCGGGCGCGGGAATCGGCGGCCGCCTACGGGATCGCTTTGCCCCGGGCGTACGCCAGTTACGATGAACTGATCGAACGCGAACTGAACCTGCCGGACGGTGAACGAATCGACTTCATTTCCGTTGCGACGCCGAACCATACTCATTTCGACGTGGCTCTCAAAGCCGTTCAGGCCGGTTTCAATGTCGTCTGCGACAAACCCCTGACGTTGGACCTGGACCAGGCCGAACGCCTGGCAGCTGCTGTTGCCGATTCGGACGTCGTGTTTGCAGTCACGCACAATTACACCGGTTACCCGCTGATTCGGCATGCGCGTCAGATGGTGGCCGATGGCGAGTTGGGTGAAGTCCAGGCCTTTCGCGCGGCCTACATTCAGGGCTGGTTACGGACGCGACTGGAAGAAGAAAACCAGAAGCAGGCGGCCTGGCGGACCGATCCGGCCCGCAGCGGTGCGGCCGGATGTTTCGGAGATATCGCGACCCATGCTTTTAATCTGGCGCGATTCGTCACCGGGCTGTTGCCGGCAGAAATCAGTTGCGTGCTGAAGGCGTTCGAACCGGGCCGGCGGCTGGACGATTATGGCACGGCGCTGGTGCGGATGGAAAATGGAGGGCTGGGCACCGTCACGGCTTCGCAAATCAGCCATGGGCGCGAGAACGATTTGTCGCTCGAAATCGACGGCACACTGGGTTCGCTGACCTGGCGTCAGGAAAATCCCAACGAAATGATTTTCCGGCAGAACGGCCAGCCTCACAAGATTTTGACGCGCGATCCGAATGCAGCCTGGAACAGCACAGCGGGGCGGTCTGCCTGCCGTTTGCCCGCCGGGCATCCGGAGGCTTTTTTCGAGGCATTCGCAAATATTTACGTGGCAGCGTTTGACGACATGTGCCGCCGGGCAGAGGGGCAGAAGATCGACCGCCAGAACTCCATTTATCCCAATGTCCGGGATGGCGTTGAGGGGATGTATTTCATTCAGCAATGCGTGGCCAGCAGCGCCGAAAACGCCCGCTGGTTGCCAATGCGACACAAATTGGCCCGGTAGGCACCTGGCAGGTCCCCAGCCGGCCGCTCCCGTGCACGGGATGTATGCTGGCCGAGCACAGGTCCCCCGATTTCGGTCCCGGTCAGGCCTGTTTACGGGGTTCCTTGTGAATCGCTGCCCGGTTTGGAGTCCCGCTGCGGATGGCTTACAATGGGGCCGAATCCAAATGGATAACAAAGTGCCCCTGAAACCAGTATGATGACACCTCGGAGCGTCAGCAAAGGGTTCACCTGTTGGGGAAATTTGCTGTCCGAAACAGGACGGGCAATTGCCCCGGCTTCCTACAAAACGGTCGAATTTTTTTCCCCAAAAAATCCACCTTACGGACAGTTGCAGATTTATGAGAATAGTTCAAACACTGCTTGCGGCTGACGACCAGATGTCGATGGGCGCGATTCTCGCCATCGTCGCGATTCTGGTTGTTCTCTTTTTGATGCTGGTACTGGTCGGGATTTTTCTTTCCTACTTTCGCTGGTGGGTCCAGTCCTTCCTGACTGGTGCCGGCGTCACACTCTGGGACCTGATCGGAATGACCTTTCGCAAAGTCAAACCGGGCGTGATCGTGCCCAGCAAAATCATGGCCGTGCAGGCGGGGCTGGACGAACCGGAAATGACGACCAAGGCACT
>JBGSVU010000462.1:0-5350 GCA_041752775.1 Pirellulaceae bacterium
CGATACTCTTCGTCGCCGCTGATCAGAACGATATTCCGGATTTTGTCCTCGTCGATTTTCCCGGCCGGCTCAAACACGACCCACTGATCTTCCGGCTGTTTTTCTGCGGATGCCGGATTCTCGCCGCCAGTGCTGGCGTCATTTCCGGTGGCCTGCATTGCATCCAGCCCTGCCGGGCCGCAGGCACACAATAACGCCAGGAGCGCCGCAGACACGTAACCCGTTTTTCCAGAAGGTGTTTTCATTTTTTTAACAGCAGGTTGTGACTGAAAAAGACTCTGTCGGGCGATCCCCGGTCCCGCACAATCCCAAACATTGTATCATCAAATACTCGCCCGTTTTTCCAGTGCCGGGTGGTGGAGCTTCAGGCGAGGTCCAGACGCTCCTGCCCCCTCGCACAAGCGTCCCGGAAACCCGCATGTTTGAAGACGAATTCGTTGCCTGGATTTGCAGCCATCCCCATCCGAATGAGCGTGTTCGCATCGGACCGGGAGACGATGCCGCACTCGTTCAGACCCGCGGCCTGCAACTGGTCACCACAGACACGTTGTGCGACCAGGTTCATTTCGATCTGGTACGGGACGGTGCCGGGCGGGTCGGACGCAAGGCGCTGGCGGTCAGCCTGAGCGACATCGCGGCGATGGGTGGCCAGCCCGAATTTGCCGTCGTCCAGATGGTCCTGCCGCGGTCAATGTCGATGGGGACGGCCAGACAACTGGCGCGGGGGATTTTCTCCCTCGCGGAACAGCATGGAGTGGTTATTGTCGGAGGCGACACCAACCGCTGGGACGGAGGGCTGGTGATCGGCACGACCGTTACGGGTTCACCGATTGGAGATGTCTGGCCACTGGGCGGCGCCACGGCCGGCGACCGGATTGTGGTTTCGGGTGCATTTGGCGGCAGCCTCGCGGGCCATCATCTGGATTTTGATCCGCGCTGTGGGCTGGCGCGTTGGCTGGCAGAGAATTTCCGGATTCACGCCGCGACCGACGTTTCCGATTCGCTGTCGATTGATCTGGCCAATATGGCCCAGGCCTCCAGGGTGGCAGCTGAGTTCGATCCCCGCCGGATTCCGCTGCGACCCGTTATTGAAAAACTGCCCTTCGATGCCGCCATCGAACACGCACTCACCGACGGCGAAGATTTTGAGCTGATTCTCGCCGTTCCACCGGATGTTGCCGGGGAAATCTGTGGGCATCCCGACTCTCCCTGTCCGCTGACCGATATCGGTTTTTTTCGGGAGGGGGAGAGCGGTCTGTTTCAACGCGTCGAGGGAGGTGGCGTAGTGCCTGTTCGCGCATCGGGATACGTACACGTATAAAAGAACCTCGCAAATCTGTTCTGAAAATCGGAATCTGAATCGATGGCCTCCGGAACCACACCGCAAAAGTCGACCAGCCTGCTGGCGGAACTGAAAAAACACGTCCGCGCCGACAAGGCCGCGTTCTTTCCAAAGTTTTTCCAGGATTTTCCCGGAGGATATGGCGAAGGCGACCGGTTTCTCGGTATTGTCGTGCCCGACATCCGTCGAGTTGCCGGAGCATTCCGGAATCTGCCGCTGGAGGAAATTCGCCGGGCGCTCCACTCGCCGTGGCACGAAATGCGACTGACAGCGCTCGTGGTGTTGAGCGCACAGTTTGAACGCGCCAAAGACGCGGTGACGAAAAAATCACTGGTCGGGTTCTATCTGCAGAATCTCGACGGGGTCAACAACTGGGACCTGGTTGACGATTCGTCCCGCAAAATTCTCGGCAACTGGTTGTGCGAGAATCCCTCACAACGAAAAATCCTGCACCGGCTCGCCCGCTCCAAAAATCTCTGGGAACAGCGGATTGCCGTTGTGGCCAATTATCCCCTGCTGAAACAGCACGAATTCGATGACCTGCTGGCAATTTCGGAACGAATGCTGCAGCATCCGCACGACCTGATCCACAAGGCCACCGGGTGGATGTTGCGCGAAGCCGGCAAAGTCGAGCTGCCTGTTCTGCGGCTCTTTCTCGACAAATACGCCGGCCAGATGCCCCGCACCATGCTGCGTTACGCAATCGAAAAACTGCCCGTGTCCACCCGGAAAAGCTACATGCAGCGCTGACCCTGACTGACTCTGTCACCGTCCCGACCGTTCAGCGCGGGGTGACCGTGTCGACGGGTTTATCGCTCATTCCCGGGCTGCTGTTTCCATTCTGTTTCGACCCCGTGGTGGATCCAGGTCAGCTCCCGGGAAATTCCCTCCACCAGCGACCCGGCCCGCAAACTCTCGGGCAGGACATTCCACGCATAGGTTTCGACTTCCAAATCGACGTCCGCGCGGTCCTGGATCAGTGGCAGGCATGCGACGATGGCCGCGCGAGTCGAGCGCAAGCCACCACCCAGCCGGTCCGCAAACACCGGGACATGGAAGTGAATCCGCCACTTTCCTTCCGGCCTCGCCTGACGGATGGCATCAGGCAAATCATCAAAGCATTCACCGCGACTGGTGATTGTCTGGTGCAAAAACCGGGGCTCGACGAAACTGTGCAAAGCTTCCAGAAGGGCCGCTTCAGTCGTCTCCGGATCATCGAAATCGGCTTCCAGCGCCGACGAAATCTGGACTTTGCATACCGCAATGCCGTGGCGGTCGTATTCGGCAATCACATCGGCCTGGTCTTCGAACATGACTGCGCTGTGGCAGACGTCGTGACAGACGCCGAGAAAATCCTCGCCTGCAGGGCAGCTGCGTTTCAGTTCGGGTCGCAGGTAGTTCTCAAAAAATTCAGTCACGTCCGCAGCGCGATCCAGCAAACATCCCGGCTCTGGCTCGAGTGCCAGCCGGATTTTTTTGCCGGTCCGATTGTACAACTCGCGGGCAAATGCCGCCCAGGCAACCAGATTCTGCGCACAACTTTGCTGGAAATCTGCGGAACAGTCCCGGGCACGCCATCCAAGCGGCAACGTCGAAATCGAACCCGCAGTGCGGTCGCCCAACAGCGTCACCAGCACGGCTGCCAGACCGCTGGTGTAAAGCAGTCGCTGCGGATCGGACCAGTCCGGCCAGTACACGGCCTGTTTGACAACGGGCTGGTGAAAATCGCCCATTGGGAAACCATTCAGAGTCTGCACGACCAGCCGGTTTTCATCGCAGACCTGCTTCAGCCGCTGTTGTGTCCCGGGCGTCTGCAAATCGGCGAGAGTGGTTTCATTCAACCACAGGCCACACGACATCCGGTTCTCCGGGCAAACCTGCTGCCGAACATTCGCCGTATACATTTTCAGGTTCTGGATCACCGCATCCAGGCTGGTAGCCGGATGAATATTGGTGCAATAGCCAATTTTTTCCATGTCGCTTCTGTTATCCCGCCGAATCAGCAGAATTCCCGGGCGACCATCCGGTTTTCGCGGCCGAAACTGCCAGCGCGATCCAGCCGGCGATCAGCAGCGTCCCGCCGACAGGCACCGGCGCCACAAGAAACTTCTGGCCACTGATAATCCATCCGTACAGACATCCGGAGAACAGAATCGTGCCGGCAACAAACAGCCCCGCAGCCAGTCGTCCGCGTCCCGCCCGCGCCACCGGGGAAATGGCGACCAACATCAGTCCGAGTGCATGAACTGTCTGCCAGAAAACAGCCGTGTGCCAGGCATCCAGACGCCGTTCGTGATCGTCGTACCACTGGGGAAGCGCGGTTTCGAGAGCGTGAGCGCCAATCGCCCCCAGTCCAACAGCCAGTCCCAGCAGGAGTGCGCCGGCAATGAAGATGGATTTGGTGAGGTGCGACGCCTCAATGTCGCGTGCCAGGTCATTGCGGCCTTTACTCATGGCCGCCCGCACCGAACCTGTTCATCATGTCACCCAGTCCCGGCATGCCGCCCGTAATTTCCTGCAGCGCTGCGGCGTTCATTTCGCGGCCCTTGACCAATGCGTCATTGATTGCCGCGGGCAACAGGTCCTGAATCATCTCCTGATCCTGCTGCTGAAAAAGGGAGGGATCGATCTGAACCGAGATAATTTCCCCGGTGCCTGAGGCCACCACGGTGACCAGGCCACCGCCTGACTGGCCACTGACCCGTTCGCGTTTCATCCGCTCGGCCAGCTCATTCATTTTGCTGCCGATGTTTTTGGCCTGCGACATCATCGATGCGAGGTTGCCAAGTCCCTTGAACATTTCACGCTTCCTGTTTTCAACTGACTTTGGTGTCGATTCGCCGCTGGTCGAAATCGACGATTTCGGCGTCGAACTTTTCAATGATGCTTCGAACCAGCGGATTTTTCTCAAGCATTCGCATCTGCTGCATCCGGGTCAACCGGGGCGCCATGGGTTGCGGTTTTTGCATCGCTTCCTCAAACCGGAATTCCAGACGGAAATTTTGCCCGGCCACTTCCGCCAAAGTCGTCTCCAGACGCTTTTTTCGCACGGCATCGTTGCACAACTGGGACTCGTATTCCCGTTTCATCGTCACGGTAACGACGCCGCCACTGCCCAAATCGATCCGGCTGTACTGTGCGATCATGTCGCCCATCATGTCACCTTCCGCCTGCAAGCTGGCAATCATCTGGTCCCAGTGCCGACTGACTTTCCCTGTCGCATTGACAGTGCCATTTGCCGTTCCGGCAGGTTCCCCAGCAGACCGTGAAACCGGTGGGCCGTCACCAACACCAAACTGACCGGGACTGTTGGCTGGCGTATTTAAATCGTCGCTGGAAACTCCAGACAATGGATCGGTGGCGGCGACCGCTTTCGGACCAGCGGGGCTGCGGCCGCTGCCGACTGGGACCTGGGCGACCTGGGACGGGCGCGGCTGGTCGGGTCCTGCCGAGGCGATTTCCTCAGTTTCCTGACTCAGTTCTTTTTTTTTTGCTGCGGGGCCACCGGCCGGTGGTGGGGATGCAGCGGACGGGTTTCCGGCCGTTCCGGCAGCGGCCTGATTTGGCCGGGCAACAGACGGATCGGCCAGTGCGGCAACCAGTTCGGGGATCGACCGGACACTGTCCAGCGAAGCAGCCCGGGCCACGGCGGCCTCCAGCAAGATGCGTGCGTGAGGACTGGACTGCATCCGAACGACAGCGGAATCAAGAATCTGCAACGTGGCCAGCAGTCGTTCCAGTCCCATCGATTTGGCCAGAGTCGTCGCGGTCTCCAGATCCGGTTCGAGTACCTGCAACAGGAGCGACTGGTCGCATCCCACACTCAGCGCCATCAGGTCGCGAACATAACTCACCAGTTGCTGGGCAAATCGTCCCGGATCGGCACCGGCACCGATCGCCGCGTGAACGCCGCCGATCGCTGCGGCAGGACTGGCACCGGCCATCCCGCGCACAATCGTGGTGATCGTGGACAGGTCGGCGGTGCCCAGCAGGGCGTTGACATCGGCG
>JBGSVU010000463.1:0-5287 GCA_041752775.1 Pirellulaceae bacterium
CGACGGTATGCCAGCGCGTCCGCCCACCGGTCGGGAACGTAATGCCCCACGCTCATCTGGGCCATCACCGGGGGCAAACCTTCGGCCTCGGGAGGAAATTCCAGATTCACCATTTGATACCAGGCATCGCGATGGTCCGAATGATGTTCATGCAGAGCACTCAGTACGGTCGAAGGTGGTCGGCCAACGACATAACTGCACCAGTCCACAAGTTCCATCAGATGCCGCCACGCCAGCGGGCAATAGTTGCCGCGGCGCAACCGGTTGGACTGCGCTTCGGCCGGCAACCGTTCGTGGCAAAACATCAGGCGCGGCTGACCCAGCCGGGTTGCGATCAGTTCCTTCAGCCGGATCGTGGCCGGCGCAAACCGGCGGGGCAACTCGGCCATGAAGGCGACACCCGATTTTTCAATGCGCTGCCGAACCTGTTCCAGTTGGTCGGGTGCAATGTCCAGCGCACCTGCACTGAAGACTGCTTTGCCCGACTCACAGGCCGCCAGCATCGGCAGCGGGCCGACCCAGTCCGGGGACAGAGCCAACACGGCATCGATGTCTTCCCGTTCCACCATCGCGCGAAAGCCGTCCATTTGCATCGCGTTAAAATCCCGCGAAACCGTCTCGGCCTTCCTTGCGATCTCGCAGCAAATTGCCTTGACTTCGAACCGGTCCGCCAAAGCCAGCAGCGCGGGACGATGCCGCGTCAACCAGTGACTTCCCAACCCCACCAGTCCCACCCGTAACTTCATCTGTTTCCCAACCGCTCGATTGTAATACCGGAATGTAGTACCGGACCGGAAAAAATTGCCCTGACAGACAGTTCCGACCCGGCAAAGTATGCGTGGACGGCGGACTACCAAAATTTCCGGGTACCGGGATCATAACAGCGCTTGCGACTTTTCCCAAGAAAATTCTGGCAGGAATCCGTTGGGTATATCATCGGCCGGTCCCCGAAACGGGCTGACGTTGTCTGTTTTTTCAATGCTGCGGAACCCTTTCGGGAAAACCGCCTGGCGGCCTGACATTGGGGCTGGTTATGGGAATTGGTTATGGGGCCTGGCCATGGGGCCTCGCCTGCAGTGGGTCCGCGATCGGGGCGCAAGCGGGGCCGCCCTGCAGACTTTTCCGGACCGGCAAACTCGCCCAACGGCAATCTTTTTCCACCGTGAACAAACCGTTCAATGCGAACCTGCAGCAGTCCCCCCACCCTGCAAATGTCCATTTCATCGAATTGCAATATCGATTTGCTGGCAGCAGGCCCGATAAAAAAAAACAGGCTGGTCGCTGATAAAAACTTTCCGTTGAACCCAACGCCCCCCGAGAATTTACGCCAGTTTTCCTCTTCAGTCCGCACCCTGTCCTCCAGGGAACCGCAGATTCGAAAAAAACTGGCCGGGGAAACCAGCATTATTTTTTTCCCTCGCCGGATTCACAGGAGTTATCCGATGAAAATGTTTCTGACACTCGCACTGGTTGCCGTTGCGGCAGTCGCCAGCGCCCAGGAGCCGGTCGATTATTCGACCGCCTATCACCGTTCTGCCGAAGACAACCGACCCTTGCTGGTTCTGGTTACCGCTGAATGGTGTCCGCCGTGTCAGATCATGAAAGCGACGACCCTGCCAGAACTCGAAGCCATAAACGCATTTGCCGGAGTCAACCTGGCCGCAGTCGATTACGACAAACAGCCCGAACTGGCCAGCCAGTTGATTGGTGACCGTGGTTTGCCACAGATTCTGCTGTTCAAAAAAGTCGATGACCGGTGGGAACGCCGTTTTCTGACAGGTATCCAGACCGTGGCCAGCGTCGAAACGTTTATGGAAAACGCGGGCATCGTCGTCCGCGTTGCCGACGCGACCGCTGTTCCCGCTGTCGAACAGACCGGGGAAGCAACGATCAACAAAAAATAGACATCCCGGGAACCGGAAAGAAAACCGCCCATGAGGTCTCCCACCAGCGAGGTCTCAACAGTGAGTCAACACCGGTTATCGGTCATCATTCCGACGCTTAACGAACAGGATCAGGTAAGCCTGGCGATCGAATCGGCAATCCTTTTTGCCCAGGGTGATTCACCGGAAATCATCGTGGTCGATGGAGGCAGCTGCGACGACAGTGCCAGCCGGGCGGAAGCCGCTGGTGCCAGACTGTTTGCCACGGCGCCTGGCCGGGCCGTTCAAATGAACCACGGTGTCGCAGTATCCAGCGGCACCGTGGTTCTGTTTTTACACGCCGACAGCCAGCTGCCGGTCAACGGATGGCCCGTCCTGAAACAGGCTCTGGAGCACCAGGCCTGCTGGGGATGTTTTCGTCAACGCATTGACCATCCGCGCCATTTCTATCGCTGGATCGAATCGGGAAATGCAGCTCGCGCACGCTGGATGGGCCGCGTCTTCGGCGACCAGGCACTCTGGATCACCCGACAGGCCTGGGACCGCTGTGGCGGGTATCCCGAATGGCCGCTGATGGAAGATGTGGAAATCTCCCGGCGACTGCGGAAATTTTCGTGGCCAGTCCTGTTGCAGGCACAAGTCACGACCAGCCCGCGGCGGTGGGAAAAAAACGGCATCCTGCGCCAGACTCTGCTGAACTGGTCTCTGCAAATTCGGCATTTGTTTGGCAGCCAACCCGGCGACTTGGCCGCCCGCTATCGGCCACATCGGGATGAAAATCCAGAATAAGACGGGTGCCGACGGTCGCTTCGGGTTGTGGCCGACGTTGCGAGTCAGGCGATCTGGCCACGGATCAGGTCATGGACAAGGTTACGGTCTTCCCCGACGCCGCGCTCCGCTTTTAACCTGCGGCTCCACCTTCAATGGGGTCCATAAATGCAATCTGCCATGCGGTGATGACTCCAAGGACAAAAAAGATAATATCAATCGGTCCCAGATTGCCTTTGAACCCCTCCCATGCCAGTGTGTACGCCAGTTGATTGCCACCCGATAAAAATTCAGACTTCTTGTTGCTGGAGAATTCCTGCTGTTCTGCGGGTGACATCGCGTTCCACTGCTGTTCTGCCTGGGCCAGCACGTCATCGGGATACTCGAATTCTTCGGTGCTGTTTTCATCGAATGGGGGCAATTCGCCCTTCTCAACTTTTGCATCGAAAATCCCGGATGCAAGAATGTTTTTGCAGTTTTCGTCACTCCATTCGCCAGCCACGCCACCCAACATTTCGCCAATCATTTTTTCGGCGCTCCACAACGATCCGAGATACTTGCCACCCCCAATGGAGGCAACCGTCACCAGGACCGCCAACAATGCCGGTATTGCGCCGCCGCCCTTGCCGGCGAAGGCAAATGCAAATCCGACCAGGGCACCAATGCCCCATGCCAGATAACCGATTTCAAAGTTCGCATAAAAGGCAATCAACGCCCAGGCCGCGGCGCCAATCACCCCTGCAATCAACCCGGCCACCAAACCCTTCAACAAATTCATTGCTGTCTCCCCAAATGTTCTCTGCTCGGCCACGCCACGATGTCAAAAAAGTATCGCCAAACCTGGGCGGGCTGGCAATCAGCGGAGGGCGGGGCCCGACCGAAACCCGTCCCGGTCGGCGAAAGCTTGGTCAGCCCAAATTGCCAGAGTTGCCGATTTCTTTGATACAACCGGCAACTTCCGTCTTTTCTGCAAAAGTCTTGCAACCGGATAACCGAAAAAACTGGAATAGTTACCCATGCCAGGTTCAGAAGAGCGATACCCATGCGCCTGATTTCGACCCGATTCTGTTGTTCCGGAAGTTTCCTTGCCGGAATCCTTGCCACATTCTGCGGCATTCCCGCCGCACTGGCCCAGATTCCTGTGGTCCAGCAACCGTCGATTCCGATCGTCACGGTCGCCCCGATCATCAGGCAAAACGGCGTGCCTGAAGAGAAAAGCGATACGGCCGGGAAGTCAGTTCTGATTCCAATTCCAGTCAGCACCCGGGCGGCCGCTCCGCCGGTGCAGCCCGCTTCGGGGCCCCAGCCAATGGCGCCAGTTTCGGAGGGATTGCGACCGCTTCCCTACCAGGCATCTGCCCCGGCTCCGGTGCGGCAGCAAACTCCCGTCCGGACTCAATCCGCCCCGATGCCGTTACCCGCCCAGCCCGCCCGGAGTGAAGTCTCGCCACCCCAACTGGGGCTGGGAGAGCAACCGGTTTTTGACCGGGCCTGGACGCCGGTCCCGCCTTCATCGATGACCATGTCGCCACAGGTTCAGTTGCCGGGCAGCACGGCTCCGCAGAACTCGCGGCTGGTATCGCAAATGCAAACCATGGACGGACAGCTGGTTCTGGAAAACGGTTTTTCCGACACGGGCACACCCGCGATTGTGGGCAGTGGAGCCGGTGACTTTGGCAGTGACGGCAGCGCCTGTGGCGGCTGCGGGGTCGATGGATGCGATTCCTGTTCCGGATTCGGCATTGCCGGCGGATGCGGTACCGCAGTCTGTGGCGGACCGATTCGAAACCTGGCGGGCCGAATGCGCGGTCGACTGGGCGGAATTGGTGCAGACGCCGGAACCCGATATGGACTGTGCGGTTTCTGTCCTGATGCCAGCCGCTATGTCGTGGCCGATGCACTGTACTGGACTCGCAATGACGGCCAAGTCATTGGAAACAACTTTGGCGGGGTCGGAAGCGACGAATGGAACTTCGGCGGTCGTGTGACACTCGGTTATCGCAGCGACGCTGTGTCCTCACGCGAGATTACGTATCTGGGACTGGCACCGATCCGCGATTCCCGGACCAGCAACAGTGCCGGGGGAAACATCGACGCCCGGTTCCTGCCTGCTGGCGGGTTTGGACTGGTTCAAACAGGTTCGTTTTTCAATGCCACCCAGACCACGCAACAGCTGTCCACACAGCTGCACGCCCTGTCATTCAACCGGGTCCGGAATTCCTGGGACGTGGCGCGAACGCACGTGGGCATGCGGTACATGTGGTTCCAGGACGATTACCGTTACAACAGCCGCAATCTGGGCGGCAGCACGGGAGAGTACTCGATCGGCGCCGTCAACCAGATGATTGGACCGGAGATCGGAACCGACCTGTATTATGACGTGGGACGCCGGATATCATTTTCGGGTTTTGGAAAGGCCGGAGCCTATCTCGACATTTACCGCATCGACAACAATCTGACCAACAACGGATTCCAGTTTTTGGGCAACAGCCGCGAGGGCACGAACATTGCGGCCTCACTGGAGTTGGGAGTCAATGCCCTGTTGCACCTCGGACCGAATGCGAGGGCCCGGGTCGGATACAACACGATGTGGTTGTGGGGCGTAGCCACGTCGACCAACAATTTCCCGACTTTTT
>JBGSVU010000464.1:0-5383 GCA_041752775.1 Pirellulaceae bacterium
AGCGTCGATCTGGTTATAACGCGTCCGGGGCCTGGCGCAGGAATCCGGGAACTGCTGCTGATCCAGCGTCGGCACGACCCGTACGCCGGATGTTGGGCGTTGCCCGGCGGGTTCGTCGATCCCAATGAAACATTGGCCCAGGCCGCTTCCCGCGAGTTGCTGGAAGAAACCGGCGTCGTAGCCGATAGTCTGGAAGAAATTGGTTCCTGGTCCGCACCCGGTCGCGATCCACGGGGACGGGTGATCAGTACGGCATTTCGCGCGACCGTACCTTCGGACACCACGGCCACAGCCGCCGATGACGCACACGCCGCTGGCTGGTTCCGCCTGGACCAGTTGCCACATCTCGCATTTGATCATGCCGAGATGATCCTCGCTTCAGAAAAGAGGACTTCCTGACCGTGTCTCGCACGGGTACGACCTCGAAGTGGCCCGGAACTGCAACAGAAACTGCCAGTACGCCATAAACCGTTTCTGCTGGCCACATGCCTGGCTCCGCAGTCACCGGTTCGGCACCGTGAATGTTCCATCCGGTGCCGCCGGGCCGGGTTTCATTTCGTCCGGATGAATCAGGAAGGAGTGCTTTTGCGGTTCAGGGACCCGGCAGCGGGGTCTCTCCGCAACATGTTGCGGGCCACGGACCACCATCCGGACTGTTCCAGTTCGCGGTAACGGGAATCTTCCGGCAACTCCCGCATCAAATAGCGGTGGGCACTGGCCAGATTGTGGTAAGGCAGCGAGGGGAACATGTGATGCAGCGCGTGGTACTGGATCGCAAAAGGAAAAAACAGCCACGTCAAAGGATCGCGGCTGGAGAAATTGCAGGAATCCAGAATGTGATCCGACATGCTCAGGTGCGCTCCGTCCCCTTCGAAATGATGGTCCGCCAGCTGCCGCAACTGGTTCATGACCACAACCGTCGCTCCCAGCAAATACAACTGGAGCATCCGCACGGGTTCGGAAACGCCGAACGCCACCGCCGCCGGAATCGCGGCAGCGCGGACCGAGCAGAGCAACTCGACGGCCGCAAACGTCTTTCGGTCAATCCGGTTCAGCGGGCGAACATATTTCCAGTTGAACGTGAAGGCGGACAAATGCTTCAACGTGAAATTGCGAACTCCCGGCGTGACAAACGTCAGAGGAGCCAGCAGAAAACGGAGAAATACCGCCAGCGGAAAAATGGCGACAATCAGAAAATAAACCGCCAGATTCCAGAGACTGCCCCGCCGGCAGATATTCACAACATATTCCGGATCCTGCGGCGTTCCATATACCCGCTGTGTGTGATGGTCGCGGTGGTGTCCCGTAAAAAAGGTCGATGGTGTCAGCGTGGGAACACCAACCAGCAGATTCCAGACAACCTTGAAAGCCGTCAATTCATGGCCACCCAAGTGGGCGACCTCATGCACCAGCGATCCGACCCGATAAAGCCAGAACACCGCGACCAGAAAACCACCGATTTGCCACAGCGAAAACGCCGGCGCCAGCAGAAATACTCCCGCCGCTGCATAGGCAATCGTGGCACCGACCAGCATGTCGCGCCAGTAAACCCACTGTTTGACCTGATGGAAATCGCTGTCAGAATTTTTTAAAACCGCGCGAACATGACGTACCCAGTCCGACTGGGTCGATGAATTGAATGACAAGTTCCGTGCCTGGGGATTGAGCGAATGTGCAGAATGGAAAGGAAAACTGCGAGGAGAAGTTCAATCGACCGGCGTAACGGGTCAGGAGGAGAATTCGGGGGGATCAGCAGATTCCACCAGGAGATTCCTTTCGCGCACCATCGTATCAGATATCCCCCCAGGCCACACCGCTTGAAAAGCGGGTTTCGGAATTTCTTTTTGGCCAGTCGGGCGGACAGCGACACCTGCCGCTTTGGAAAAACCGTTCGGACAGAAATTGCTGGCGAACAGTTCCGTCAGGTGATCCGTTGCCACTGTCCGTCGAGCATGAACAGATAGTCGACGGCAGAGATGTCCTGATTCGAGGTTTGACCCGCCCTCGTGCTGGCTCCCAGAAAACCAAAATTGGTCGCCTCGATATCGCGGCCCGCCAGTCGCGCCAGCGCCATGGAACCCGATCCGGTCAGCTCGTCTCCTGCTCCGAATTCGGAAAACAGGACCTCGTCGGCACCCGAAATCCCGTCGAAGCTGACGTTGCCGGCGGCCGCAATGAACAACTGGTTGTTGTTGCCCCGCGCCAGGTGAATCAGGTCACCCGTGGCTGCCAGCCGGTCGACGCCCACACTGCCGACAAGAACCGAAAAATCGGCACCTCCATTCCCGTCAACATGGACAGTCCCGAATCCGATAGCCCGGTTCAGCCGCCCCCACTGGTTCATCAGCGACGTGGCGTCGAGCGAACTGTAGAGGTAATCGGATCCCACGCTGCCCCGCATGTTGACCACATCGTTTCCGCCCCGGCTGGCCACCACGTTCGTGCGGTCAAAACTGCTGGTCTGGGTCCAGTTAGTGCCGCTCTGGATCGTGGTCTGGAAGTGATTCATCGAGACCTGGTCGTTGCCCGCTGTGTCGGTCAGCTGCGCGATGTCGTACCCGCCGCTGGCACTGGCCGAAATGTTCTCCATGTCGCCCGACCATCCGGCAAAACCTTCGCCAGTGATCGAGCTGTTTTTGCCGCCGCTGTAAAAAATGTCGTTACCCGCAGTATCGCTGTAGGAAATCGAATCAAATCCCCCGCCTCCGGAGGCGTTCACACGTTCGACTCCGCTGGCCTGAACATTCACGCTGCCCATCTGTGCGCCTGCAGTGAAATTCCCGGACGTAAAACTGTCGTTGCCGGCAGTGCCGTACAGGTTGACGGTGTCGGTTCCATTGCCACCTGCAAAACGGATTTGCTCGTAATGGGTTGCGTACAGCGTCGCGTGGCTGCTTTTCAGATTCAGCCAGCTGGGGCCAACCCCCAGCTGGTCGTTGCCACCGTTTCCGTACAGCTGGGCGATATCCATGCCACCTTTTCCGTCCGCATAGACCGCATCGAAATTGATGCCGTAAAAGGCGTAACCGTTTCCGGTCATGAAGTGCTGGTTGCCCGCGTTGCCCAGGGTGTCCACGCCATCGGTGCCCGTCAGCGACAAGGTGTTTTGTCCGGTTCCCGCCGTAACAACCACGCTTTCCATCGCAAACCCGGTCAGCCCCATGCTGGATCCCTGGACGCCAACAACCTGGCCTGCGATTTGTACGGAGTGGTTGCCGTCACCCAGGGTGAGAAACAACTGGTCGTTGCCAACTCTGCCATTGACCATCACATTCTGGATCTGTTGGCCGGAGAAACCATACGCAATTCCGTTGACTTCGACCGACCACTGGCCGCCGGAATGGATTTCGATCCGGTCGTTGCCGGTTGTGCCATGGACCGAGAGCAGTCCGTTATCCAGCGAAACAAGGTTGGTCATCCGCAGGTTCGCGGTGCCGCTGCCGGAAAGTTCGACGAACAGGGTTTCACCCGACTGGGTTTCGAAATCCACGCGAATTCCACTGCTACTGAGCTGTCCCGCATGGATTTCCCGCATCTGGCTGTCGAGGACGCGGAAGGACAGAGTGCCCGAGAGGCTGTTTCCCGACAGCGTCATCAATCCGTTCTTCGTGGCCTGGATCTGGTACAGACTTTGGCCGTTGACCTGAACGGCGGACTGTTTCAGGTCGGCAACCGAACCCCAGTGGGTCGAAGCCTGCCCGGTGACTTCGGCATTCATCCGGTAGTGGCCGATTCCGTCGCCTGTCGCAACAGAGAATTTGTACGTCTGCCCGGCCACGACATCGAAAGTGACTGTGTTGCCCGACCACTGCACATTGCCGCTGGCGAGATGGACGACCGCCTGCATATCGTGGGTGGTTTCAAACGTCAGTTTCATCTGCCCCGTTTTGCCCGCCGTGAACGAAAACGTGTCCACGTCGCGCACCGTTCCGATGGTGCCCTCGACCAGGGTGCCTCCATTGAGTGTGCCGAGGTTCGTGGCAGTGCTGAACTGGTCCGAATGGTCGTCGACCACCACGCTGGCGATCGCTGCCTCGAGGTTGATCCGCGAATACCAGCCGCCTGTGATGGCATCGAAAACCTGGTCCGCCGAATCGCGAAAGGTCTGATACAGCAGATCCTGGTTGACGTCATTCTGGCCCATGAATTCGTAGGCCTCGCGCAACAGCGCACTGGCACCGGCGACCCACGGGGCAGCCATGCTGGTACCCGACGCCCCAACGAATTGCCCGGTTCTGGAACCACCAAAAATGTGGTCGGGTACCGTGCTGCGGATGGACTCGCCAGGCGCAACCAGGACGCGCGAATTGCGCTGGCTGAAATCACTCAGGTTGCCGGCGGCATCGTGACTGGCGACCGGCACCACATACTGGCTGGCAGCGGGGTAGCTGACTCCGGCCGCGTTGAAATCCTGAAATGAATTTCCTGCAGCGACTGAAATGAAGATTCCGTCATTCCTGAGTTGGGCGAATTCCTCTTCCAGCGTCGCCCAGTTGGGAACGGTACTGGAATTCCAGTTAGTACCGAGCGACAGATTCACAGTGGTAATCGGGCTGACGAAGCTGTCCTTGTGCTCGTGAACCCATTGCAGGGCCTGTTCGACCCACTCCAGACTGCCGTTGCCCGCATCATCAAAAACGCGCAGTCCGACCAGGTCGACGCCACTGGCCACGCCCCGGAAAGTAGCGTCGCGGCTGCCAACAATTCCGGCCACATGCGTCCCATGAAACCCCGCAGGTCCGTCGTCGTAGGGATTCGCATCGTTCTCGGCAAAATCCCATCCGCCAACGACGCGCGCTCCGGCACCGTAGGCACCACCCAGCGCGTAGTGATCCCAGGCGATTCCCGAGTCGATGATGACCACGGTCTGGCCGTCGCCGTCAAATCCATAATCGTTCAGAACATTGTTCACAGCCGCATTGGCGGCTGGCGTGGAAACCATCGCAGCCTGCTGGTTGATCGCGATCAGGGCGTCAATCTCCGCCGACGCCATCGGCTGGCTGAGGTCCATGTCGGCGACCGAATGTGCGGACATGGCCAGACGGGCTTCGAAAGTTTCGAAGGTCCGTGAACGCGGTTCGGATTGGCCGTTGCGAGGCTGACGCATGAGTGGTCCCGGCGCTGGAGGGCTGCCTGATCGACCATCGATGGTCTGCGATTCCCGTCACGTTCCCTGTGACGGGGGTAGGTAGTTGCTGGTACGGGTCCGCAGGATTCGGCCGGCAAAAATGGCCTGGAAACCACGGCGCGGAACTATACGTCTGCACCCGGAAAACGGATCATTCCCCCCTGCGAAAACCCGGACTCGGACCGGCCAGATTGCCGGTTAGTCAAACTGGGCCGGTTGCAACGAATACCGGAAACAGGAAGCAGAGGGTGTCTG
>JBGSVU010000465.1:0-11314 GCA_041752775.1 Pirellulaceae bacterium
CCTCCACTACGGTCGCTGCGCTCCCTCCGCTCCAGCAGCACACCGCCGCCGCTGATCCGTTACCCGTTTCCCAACCCAAACTTTCATAACCACTGGTACAGAAAAATGGGGCATTCCACCTTCGTCGAAGCCTACCGGAACGAACTCGCGGAGAAGCAGCTCCTGTTTCAGGAAAGCATCGCTGGCGGTGAGCGGTGGTCGTACGATCTGGCCGACAATTCGCTGACGGTGGGTGCGCTCCGCTTCCGGATTACCGCCGTCGGCACGCACAGCCCCCAGTACGATACATGGCTGTGGGCATGGGCCAACCCCGATTACCCCGAGGTTGCCCGCAACGCTTCCCGCCAAATCCAGTCGCTGCAAACGCTGACCGGATTTCAGGTCTTCACCAGCGAAGGCACCGAAGCGACCTCAGCCGACGCACAAGACCTGGCTGCCATGGCGGTCCATCAGCTCAATGCCCACCGCAGAACGGGGATCGAATCCCAGATGGTCGGCACGAGGTGATTTTCAGGTTGCAATCCGATGCAACCACTTGTCCAACAAGGAAAACAGAAATGCTCGTAGTTCCAGTGGAATTTTCTTTTGAGGTATCTTGTTTTGCGTTTGGCAACACTGTTGAGTTTGTTGCGCCCAATGTCGTCAAGTATCGTCCGAGAGCATGGGGCCCCTACTGTCAACGGGAAATGACAAAGTATCAGCCAACGCCTGATGAATGGACTGAATTTCGGGCGACCGTTGACCGACTTGGCGTTTGGCAATGGAAGAACAACTACGATGTACCCGACATTTGTGACGGCGCATCATGGCATTTGACACTTCGATATGACGACAGGGAAATTGTTACTGGAGGGTCCAGTGGATTCCCTGACTGTCATGGCAACATTGAACGCATTAGTGGCAATAAAGCAGTCTTTAACGCTTTGTGTGACGCGGCCTCTGTCATTGCGGGAGGTCGAAACTTGTTCTCCGAGCCACCACTTATGGACCTCGATTTCCTGGATTAGGTCGCCCTCCCTGCATCGCTGAACATGGGGGCAGTATCCGGCGGTTCGACGAAGGGATCAAGTCCGAATTCAGAGTAGCATCGGGAGGGAACCTTCAAGGCTGGGTGCATCGAACCACTTTATCGACCTCCCCACTCCGGACAGCCGTAAGCGATGCAGCGGAACGCAGATCGGGGCAATACTCAAAAACCCTGCCAGGGGACGACCTGGGCGCCGCCGCTGCGGAAGTCGGTTTGGTAGCTTTTTGCTTCCGCCCAGGGGCGGTCGAATCCCAGCGGACGTCCGCTGACAATCGGCGGCGCTATGTCGTTGTTCGGAAATGGATCGTGCACACAGCCCGCGTCCGCTGTTGCTGAAACGTTCCCGGTGGACCGAAATCAGGCGTCAGATAACAGCCGGATGAAACTAGCAGTCCCGATGCAAGGAATGCCCACAGCGGGAGGCGCGGCGTTGCCATTCGAAGGGCCATCGTTTTCACGGTTGTTACTCCACCCCCAGCTTGCCAACCCGGCAGTTCCCGACATGGGGACGCCCTTCCAGACAGCGGCAGGTTCGGCGGACCGCTGGCGGGAGCGGATCGTCCCAGCATTCCCGGACCGTTTCAAGTCCACTTTTATCCGCCAAATCCGCTGTACCGTTTCAGCCCCCGGTACAGCATCCAGCGTGTCAGAAAGACAAAGAAAACCACCCACGCCAGCTGGATCGCCAGACCGGTCAGCATCTCCCGCTGGTCCACTTTTTCCAGAAATACCGCGGCCGGAAACCACGCGAGGTACTTCAGCGGCATCCAGTTGATCAGCGCCATCACCCACCCCGGAAATCCGTTCAACAGCTCCAGCGGAAACATGTGCCCCGACAGAAAAAAGTTGAACAGCATGTAGATGAACCCCAGCGAGGTGACTTCCAGCAGCCAGAATCCCGCCAGCCCGAGGGCGCACTCCAGAAAGAAGCCCAGCAGAAACGAAAGGACCAGCGATGTCACGAACACGCAGATCGTCAGCGCGTCGGGCCAGCCATTGACAAAAAATCCCCGACAAAGAAAAAACACCAGCGCGAATGGCAATAGTGCGACCGCATAATAAACCAGCTTGTGCGCCACCCGCTGCGCCAGCAAACAGGACACCAGATCCACCGGCTGAATCAGAAAGCGGTTGATCTCCCCACTGCGTATTTGCCGACTGATCCCCGATGTCAGACCCGGCATGCTGGAAAAAGCCCGGCTGACCGTGACCAGCAGGTAATACGCCACCATTTCGCCGTACTGGTACCCGGCGATATTGCCGCCTGGCATTTTCGCCGATCCGGACCCGCTGCTGGCCGGGGTCAGTCCGGCGTTGCTGGCGACCACGTCATAGATCGCCCACCACAAAAATATCTGAGTCAGGGTGGGCAAAAAACGCATCAGGGTCCCGAGCATGAAATCGCCGCGGTAAACCATCCGTTCGCTGAACGCCAGCCTGAAAAAATTCCACCACGTTTGAATCGCGCTAATCATGTTGTGGCTACCGCGACTTTCTGGCTGTCGCCGGCTTCGGAAAAAATACTTGCGATCACGTCTTCCAGCGGCGGATCTTCGACCACCACGTCGTTGACCTGGTGTTTGGCCAACAGCCGGGCCAGCGTCCCCGCGACTTCATCCCGGCTGACACGAAAACGAATCCGCGGCGGCTCGATACTGACCAGCCCGCGCATGGTTCGGAGGGCATCGAAATCTTCGTTGTCGCCCAGCTGCAGGGTCACGACCTTGTCGCCACTGAACCGGTCGACGATGCCCGACAGCGATCCGTCATAATGAATTTTTCCATGGGCGATGATCACAACCCGGCGGCAAAGTGCGGCGATGTCTTTCATGTAATGGCTGGTCAGCAGCACGGTCACACCACGCTGCTGCTGGTACTCGCGGAGGAACAGCTGAATACGGTGCTGGGCCACCACGTCCAGTCCGATCGTGGGCTCGTCCAGAAAAAGCACCTCGGGCGAATGAAGCAGCGCCGCAATCAGCTCCATTTTCATCCGCTCACCCAGCGACAGTTCGCGAACGGGCTGGTGCAGCAACCGGGCCACGTCCAGCATCTCGGCCAGAGAATCGCGGGTGCGGGTAAACACGGCCGGGTCGATCCGATAGATGTGCTGGTGCAGGCGAAACGAATCCGCAGCCGGCAAGTCCCACCACAGCTGGTTTTTTTGTCCCATCACCAGCGCAAAGCGGCGGCGGTAGTCGTTGTCACGCTGCCACGGCGTGTGTCCCATCACTGTGGCGGTCCCACCGGTCGGAGAAATGACGCCCGACAGCAGCTTGAGGGTGGTCGTTTTGCCAGCCCCGTTGGGCCCCAAAAACGCGACGAACTCGCCTTTTTCGACGGTCAGGTCGATGCCGCGGACGGCATCGACCGTGCGGAATTCACGATGAAACAGGGAGCGGACCGAGGCCAACAACCCCTCCCGCTTCTGGTACACGCGATACGATTTGCTCAACTGGCGGACTTCGATAATGGACATCTGTCCGATTATACGACAGCATTGCCCTGTGGCGAGGGTTGTGGGTATAATGCCCGACCCACTCCATTTTCCACCGATGCGCACGTGACCGGATTCCGGCCGTTCGTCGCATGTTCAACCCAGGCACCTCATTCCAACGGATCCAGTCATGGCCAAACCCCATCGCAAACTGAAAAAAGCCAACCACGGGGCTCGTCCCGCCAACGCCAAAGCCAAACGCAGCAAACGGAACAAAGTCAAAACCTAGTCGTCTGAATCAGGGTACGATGGACGTCCTCGTCCGTCGATAGCTGCGAAATTCGCCGGACGAGACACTGGTTGGCTGTTGCGCCGGGTCGGTGGGGGCAACGCAATCCGTCACAGTTCAATCCGTCACAGTGCGATCCGTTGATGGGCGGCGCCCCCGCGTGGGTCTGTACCAATTGAATCCGGCTCCAGCGAATTTTCCGCAAAGTCCTCCGAAAACAACCAGCATCCGAGCACCAGTGGTCTCATGGGGCGACGCGTCCTGCCCAAATTCGATCCGGCCGTTGACTACAGCCAACATCTGTTTGAGTTGGGCGAATTGCCCTGTCCGGCAGATTTGGCGAGCTGGTTTCCCGGAACAGAAACTTTTCCCCTGGAGATTGAAATCGGCAGTGGCAAAGGCCTGTTTCTGCTGAACGAATCCCAAGCCCGCCCCGATACGAATTTCGTGGGTCTGGAGATCTCCAAAAAGTATTGCCGGTTCGCGGCCTACCGGCTGGCTGCCGCAGGCCGCGTCAACGCACGCATGGTTCGCGGCGACGCGGCCTCATTCATTGCCCAGTGGATTGCCAGCAATTCGGTCGCGACCCTGCATATCTATTTTCCCGATCCGTGGTGGAAAGAACGTCACCGCCGTCGCCGCATCGTCCGCGAAGAAATCGTCTCTCAGGCCGCGCGGATTCTGATTCCTGGCGGACGGTTGCGATTCTGGACGGATGTCGAAGAGTATTTCGAAACAGGTCAGGCCGTAATCGCTGCCGACCCGAATTTCGAAGGCCCGTTTCCGGATACCCATTCCGCATCGAGCGAGTCCACCGAAAGTGGCGCGAACTACCACACGCATTTCGAACGTCGCATGCTGGTGAATGACCACGACGTGTTCCGTTGCCATTTCGTTCGGCGTTAAGAGGTTATCCCAAAAGGCAACCCCCTTTGGCGAAAGGCGCTAATTCGGAGTCCGCCGGTGGGGCACCGTTTTCAGCTCGCGCACCCGGCCCGCTGCCGGACCTGGAACCGGATTCGATTTGCCCGACTCACTGGATGGCGCCCTGCCGGCCAGGCGATGCAGCCCCTGCAAAATAAAACCGGTCCCTGCCAGTGTCAGCAACACGCCGGCGGCAAAGGCCGGAAAGCTGGACCAGGCCCACGCCCACGCAATCAGGAACTGGCCCGCAAAAAAAACCAACAGCGAACGCGTCGCACTGACTTCCGACGTCGAGGGGAGGTTCGCACTGCCCGGGTTGTCGCTGCGCCATCGCCGGGCTCCGGGTTCCCGGACAGTCCCGCTGGTTGCGGTGGCACGACTGCGGGGACGACCGGTGAGAGGACGACCGGGTTTCTTTCGTTCGGCCTGGGGACTGGCGGGCAATTCCGGAACGGCCCTTTTTTTTGTCTGGGTTGAGGGCGCCTGCGATGTCGGGTTTCCGTTTTTTCCGGTAACCGGATGGGCCGCGTCGAACCGGAAAACGGGCGTACCCAGGGCGACTCCAGCCGAGATGGGCGGCAGCTTTCGGGAGCTTTCGCTCAATTCGGTGCCGGTTTTGGCAACCGTTGTATTGCCGGCTTTCGCTGTTCGGGCCGGGCGGACGGACAACACCTCGACTTCACACCGCGCGCAAACGATTCCGGAATGCAAGACCACCACTGTCGGTGATTCACTGTTGCAACCTGGACACCACATTGATTCGTTCACGGCAGAAGACGGACGATCCAAAACCCCTGTTCTGTCTTCGACCGTTTAGCGAACCGGGACCAGTGGCTCCGCTGCAACCGCGCCACCCGGAAAATTCGCGCAAGCCCGATCACGCCCGTCCGCAGGCGAGAACCATTTCTTCTGGCAGTGGCAAGTTTTGCGGTATTGCCTGGTCCGGTCGTGCGGATCAGGCAAACCTCGCGTTAGCGTTCACGGGTCGATAACATGTCGATAACACGTTGTCCATGTTTTAGTGGGTCAGACCCCCGCGCGTGAGTGGCGACAAACCTCGCAGCGTCCCGCTTCACTGGTCTTCGGCGCTCAACAGCTGTACCGCGGCGACCAGTTTTTCATAAGGCTGGGGACCGGACAGCAGCAGTCTCGTGCGCCCCGACCGGTCCAGAAAGAGCGTCGCCGGAAATCCGGCAAAATCCGGAACCGCTTCACGGCTGGCGAGATCTCCCAGCAGGCAGCGGTAGTTCACGCCGTTATCCAGCATCGATTTTCGGACAGTCGTCGTCGCCTGTTCCGGATCGCCGTTTTCGTAGGCCAGTCCGACGACCTCCAGAACCTCTGGCCACTCGCGTTTCAGCCGCACCAGCGACTCAATTTCTGTCTGGCACAACGGACACCAAGTGCCCCAGAAATTGATCACCACGACTTTTCCCCGAAGTGATGTCAAATCAAAATCTTCCGCCTCGACATCCGCCGCCCGAATCGCAAATTCAAACGAGCGGAATTCTTTCAGTTCAGCGGCGACCTGTTCACGCATTCGCAATTCAAATTCTCTGCGTGCCGCCTCGACCCGCGCCTGTAGTCGTGTGGCATCCAGCCCACCCAGTTCGGTACACTCCGCGATCAGGTCAAACCGTGCAAAGCCGGCCAGAAAAGCATCGTCCAGCACCCGGAACGCCGCCTCGGAATCATCCATCCGGGCCAGCGCCACGGCCTCCCGATACAGCACATCGGGCAACTGAACCCGAAAAGGTTCGGGCAAAGCGCCGTCGGCCAACAGTTGCCGCGCCAGTTCGGCAGCCTGCGAACAGTCCGACAATACGCCCGCAACGTCCTCGCACGCCAGATCTTCACCCGATTTCTTTTCCAGCAACTGGATCAGTGCAAAACCGACCCGTCCGTCCGCCGACTTTTTCCAGACTTCACGGGCTGCCTCGATGGCTTCCTCCAGTCGGTTGTCATTGACCAGGTTCATGGCCCGTTGCATTTCAGTGTCAATCCACGCTTTTACCGGATCGACTCCGGATTCCCCGACCTCGTCGTCGCCGGTTTGGCAACCCGAGGCCGGCAGGGACCCGCCCAAAACGATTCCAAAAATCAGACTCCACAACACCGCTGGCAATGCAACCGGCCAGGGACCGCTGCGCAAAGACTGCATTCGTTTTCTCCCGAAACGATTTCCGCCACTGCTGGGCGAATGGGCAAGATTTAGAGCCTGTCCCCAATGGGGTCGTAAACTTTCGGGGACAGGCAGTTGAACCGCTCGCAAGCGTAACATTTCCTGCCCGGTAAAAACAGGTCGATGGACGGCAAAAGTGGCGGCCCGCGCCATGGCCAGGCGACCGGCAATTCAGCTGTCACGGCTGTAGCAGCGTCGAACTGCAATTCGTTCGGCACCATCACGCCTGACGGCGCCAGGCCGAAATCCACATGACAACGGCTGCCGCCCCACCGACCACTCCGATCGGCCAGAAGGCACCGATCCCCGATTCTCCCGTCGTCCAGTCGATTGCCAGTCCCAGCAACGGCGCCACGACCAGCGTCGACAGTCGCTGGGACTGGCTTTCGATGGACAGGATCGTGGCACTCTCGCCCGCGGACGACGCTTCATCAAAACGGCTGATCAGAATCGGACGCCACAGATTCAGCAACACATGCAATCCGACGAAAAACAACACCGTGACGGTGATCCACCCCAACAGGTCACTCATCAGGATGCCCAAAAACAGCACGGTCTGCCAGCCCCAGAGTTTTCGCGACGCGCGGTCCAGCGAACCCTCCCGGCGAACCAGCCGGTGAGCCCTCCGGCTGGCGAAACTGGACATCAGGAACAGCAGCGGATAGACGATACCCGCCAGAATGGCCGTGTCGCGAATCTCCAGCCTGTTGACTTCGGCGCTCAATTCAATCGTGCCGCCCGCCGAAACGGGCAAGGCAACATCATCGGACGCGCGGACTGCGGCCGGAGAGTCACCGGCCGGCACCGGAATCCCACCGTCATTCACCAGCGGCCACTGGACCAGCCACGCCAGCGCGAGGGCGGCCAGCGCCGGCTGCAAATAATCCTTGACCGCATGCAACACACCTTCCCAGCTCATCGACTCCAGCATCAGCCGACGCAGACCCGGTTTTCGGACCGAATCACCCAGCGAACGAATTACGCTACGGAACATGAACCCCACGTTGGACTGCCGTTCATGGTCACCGTCCAGGCTGGAGGGATAGCCCCACAGGTTGATCATGTTGGCCAAACAGGGAATCGCCGAAAAAAGAAAAACCGCCTGATAGTTGGCGGTAACCAGAACACAGACTGCCGCGAGGACGCCCGATACGGCCGATCCGATCTGGCTCCAGCTGCGGGTGTATCCATATACTTCTGTCCGCTCCGATTCGCGGCCCTGCATGCGCAACCATTCAAAAATCATTGCCTTGTGCGTGCCTGTCCGAAAACTGTCCCCAATCCCGTACAAAACCATCGCCAGCGCGAACCAGGCCAGACTGTTCGCGCCGGCGAAAACCAGAAAACTGGCCACATAACTGGCGAACGAAACAATCATGCTGCGACGACGGCTCCATCCATCCGCAATCGCGCCCGATGGAATCTCCAGCAGATTAACCGTCAGTTCGCGAATCGCCACCAGCACGCCGATCCAGAAAAACGATATCCCGCCGGCCAGCAGCGCCAGCATCAGAAATGGATCGAAGTACCGCTGGTTTTTCAAAAAGCCGTACAGGCAAAATCGGAACAGCATGAAAGATTACATACAGGGAATGGCCGCAGCAAATCAACGGACTCACGGTGAGTAGTACGCATCCGGCCCGACCTAAAACCGCCAGGCGACCAGCGGGGCAACATACCGGAACACAAATCGGGGCTACAAACCGGAAAAACTGCATGGTAGGGTAAAACTCCCCACGGGGTGGACTGGAATACGACCATCACCGCGGCCCCCCTCACAACATCACCCCCTTCCAGATTCCCAATGCTGTACCTGGACGACCTGACCCCCGGCACCCGCTACTCCGCACCCAGCCAGACGATTACCGAATCCGACATCATCGAATTCGCCCGGCAATACGATCCGCAACCCTTTCACACCGACCCGGTCGCAGCCCAGTCCAGTTTTTTTTCCGGACTGTGCGCCAGCGGCTGGCACACGGCAGCCGTCACCATGAAATTGTTTGTCACGGGCCAGTTCCAGCTGGTGGGCGGGTTGGTCGGTGCCGGTGTCGAAGAGCTGCGCTGGCCCGTTCCGACCCGACCCGGCGACACGCTGACCGTCGAGTCCGAGATTCTGGATGTTCGTCGGTCACGCACCAAACCAGAACGCGGGATCGTCCGGGTTCGCATCACCGCGCGCAACCAGCGCGGGGAAATCGCCCAGCAAATGACCGCCAATATCCTCGCCTGGCGACGGCCATCTAACGCGGGCTGATGCCCGGTTCGTATCGCATGACAGAATGCCGTCAGGGCGTTCCAGTCCGAAAGTGTCGCGATTCCACAATTCAGTTTATTCGCGGACTGACGCGACCCGTGCGTGGTCGATGCCGGGCCCCATGCGCCTGTTGCTGGGGGCAGACGAACGTGCCGCTTCGGCCTGGAAGGGGTGCCTGCATTCCTGTATGATGAGATTCCGAGAGATTCAGAACCTGTTCCAGGAGGGGTCTGCCCCCTTTTGAGGACAGTAGTTTTTTTCCGAAAACCGAACCCCAAAGAATCATGAATAAAATGGCCACGCTGCCGGACCGCAGTTCCGTTTCTCCGGCGGACACCTGGGATTTGACCGAGTTGTTCGCCGATGACCAGGCGTGGGAAATGGGGTTTGCCGATTTTGAGTCGCGGATTCCGGGTTATGCCCGATTCGTGGGCCACCTGGCTGATCCCGCAACCTTGTACGAGTGCCTGGCGTTTGATTCCGATTTGGAGCGGCTGGGTGAGCGGCTGGGCAGTTATGCTTTTCTGAAAACGGCCGAAGACCAGGCCAACCAGACCTGCCAGCGGATGATGGGCCGGTTTCAGAACATGGCGATGAAAGCCGGTGAGGCCCAGAGTTTTATCCGGCCCGAAATCCTGGCACTGGACGAAGCGACGATCCGCGGGCTGATGGACCACCCGCAGCTGGAACGTTTTCGGCTGGCGCTCGATCGCCTGCGCCGCTACAAACCGCATACGCTTTCGCCCCGTGAAGAGCAGCTGCTGGCGATGCAGTCGGAAATGGCGGGCGCGACCAGCCAGATTTTCCGGCAACTTCACGATGCCGACCTGAAGTTTGGCGAAATTACCGATGAAAAAGGTGTCACCATCGAGCTGGGCAATTCGACTTACCAGCAGCTGATGCAGTCGCCGTCGCGTGAAGTCCGCGAAAAGGCCTTTCAACAGTACTACGCACAGTTCGAAGCCCACAAACACTCCATCTCCGCGATGCTGCAGGGATCGATCCAGAAGGATGTGTTCTACGCCCGTGCCCGAAACTACTCCAGTGTGCTGGAACAGGCGCTGTTTTCTGACGACGTACCTGCCAGCGTCTATGACAATCTGATCGTGGCCGTCAGAAAAAATCTGCCTGCGCTCTACCGCTATTACGATCTGCGGCGGAGGAAAATGAATCTGCCCGACATACACCATTACGACACTTACGTTCCCATTCTGTCCGAACGGCAGGTCGAAACTTCATGGGACGCGGCTGTTGATCTGGTGACCAGCGCGCTGGCACCCCTGGGCAGTGAATATTGCACGGCGCTGGGCGCCGGACTGCGGGGGCGCTGGTGCGACCGCTATCCCAATCGGGGCAAACAGAGCGGAGCTTTCAGTGCGGGGGGCTTTGACGGGCCTCCCTACATCCTGATGAACTACAAGCCGAAAGTGCTGAACGATGTCTTCACGCTGGCGCACGAAGCCGGCCATTCGATGCACACCTGGTATTCGGCACGCCACCAGCCCTACGAGTATTACAACTACACGATTTTTGTCGCCGAAGTTGCCAGCACGTTCAACGAACAGCTGCTCAGCCATCATTTGCTGGAAAATGCTGCGGACGACCTGCAGCGGGCCTTTATTCTGAATAACGAGATCGACGACATTCGCGCGACTGTATTTCGCCAGACGATGTTTGCGGAGTTCGAAAAAACTACGCACGCGATGGCCGAGCAGGGCGAACCGCTGACGATCGAGGCGTTGCAGTCGGTCTATGGCGGATTGCTCAGAGATTATTTTGGCCCGGATTTCGTGATCGATCCGGAGCTGTCGCTGGAGTGCCTGCGGATCCCGCATTTTTACCGTCCGTTTTATGTTTACAAATATGCGACCGGAATGAGCGCGGCGGTGGCCCTCAGCCAGCGCGTCCTCAACGGCGGCCAGGCAGAACTGGACGATTACCTCGGCTTCCTCAAGGGCGGCAGCAGCAAGTACCCGCTGGAACTTTTGCGCGGCGCTGGTGTCGATCTGGAAAAACCGGAACCCGTCGATGCCGCACTGAAACATTTTGGCAACCTGGTCGATCAACTTGAGTCGCTGCTATGAAACAGGGCCGACAGACCGTGAGGTGGGGCTGGGGTTACCTCCGCGCGGCCGTTGTGGGCGTGCTGGGCCTGGCGCTGCTGGTGTGGCCCGCTGCGACCCCGGAAGTTCTGCTGG
>JBGSVU010000466.1:0-7227 GCA_041752775.1 Pirellulaceae bacterium
CAGCAGCCCCTCGATCGCAATAATCCAGATGGCATGCGCGGCCGGCGCGGGCGCTGACCCGGTCCGGACTGCAGCCCGCTCCCCGCTGCCGGACGGTTGTCCGCTGGGGTCCGGACCGCATTCCGCTCGCAGCCGGTTTGACTTCGTTCCGCGAAACATCAATGCGGCTGACAACAGCATCACCATGGCAAACAACAGCAGTTGCGTTGCGCCCGAAACCCGCCGGGCCAGTTCCGCGCCGATCGATGTACCGGCAATCCCGGGAATGCCAAAGTACAGCACACTGCGCCAGTTGATCTGCCGGACCCGCGCGTACGGAATGGCACCCCCCAGCGCGATCATGCCCACGATCCCCAGACTTTCGGCGATGGCAAGTTTGTCCGTATGCCCCAGCCCATAATGCAGAATCGGTATGGTGATGATGGACCCGCCGGAACCGAGCAGGCCCAGGGTAATGCCAACCGCAATCGCTCCGGCAATCATCGCCAGCATGAATATGCCTGTCGCCCGGTGGTGGTGGTCGTGATGGCCATGGGAAAGGGTTCATATCCGGGGGACAGTTCGCCAGGGTCCGGGCCCCCGGTTGCAACGCATCAGGGGGTCGTCGCCGGGAGGACTTCATCCAGCATTTTTTGCAGCGCCTGCCGCGACGGTGCGCCGGCCTGATGCCGCACGATTTTACCCTCTGCCACCAGCACGAGGGTAGGGACGGCTTCGACCCGAAACTGCTGTGCCAGCTGGTTTTCTTCGTCGATGTTGACTTTCAGGATTTCAACTTTGCCCGCATAGTCCCCGGCGAGTTGGTCCAGCAGGGGCGCCAGAGCCCGACAGGGCGGGCACCACGTTGCGAAAAAATCGACCAGCACCGGCAGTCGGGAATTGTTCAGTTTCTGTTGCAGCTGTTCGGCATTGACCTGATGGGCTTTGCTCATCGTATTCTCCTTCGGGTTTTCAGGCGAACGGCAGATGGTTGTTTACCGCAAGATGAACATGCAGGTCCGTCCGAAAACCCGACGGACAAGGATGTCCATCGTACAGACGGTAGCGTTTCAACAGCCGCTCGCCTCAATTGTGCTCTGCTGGCCAACTCGGCGCTGTTCCACGTGGGGCCGTTCCACGCGGGGCCGGCCAGGTTGGGGGTCTGGCACTCCGGAACCGCCCGGCCAAATCTTTCCCCCACACTGGCTGACATTTAATATATCGACACATCCCGATATGTCAAGTGCCGAAAGGCTGTGACATTCTGGTCCGGTGGGAATGGCCATCCAAACTCCAGACATTCTGGCAATTTACGGTCAGCCGAATCGCCGCTGCTGTGATCATTTTGATCGTCCGCGCATCGATATGATGGCAGCTGAAAACGTGCCAAACCCCGCGCGATCCGGGTCGGCGTGTAAAATTTACATGGTTTTTGGGCCTGGTACCGGTTTTTTCCGGTCGCGGCACAACGCGTGCATTCAAACTGAAAGCGTGTTTCGCAACTTCTTCCCCCCAGAGGAAACCTCCAGAGGAAAACGATGAACAAGATTACTTTCAGGCTTTTGCTCGCCACCGCACTTGGCCTGCTGTCCGCATCGGCGGTCCTGGCCGACCAGCGGTATATCGAGCATCAGGCAGACCAGCTGGAATGCCAGATGAACGACCTGCGCGATGTGTTTCACGACCAGTTTCGCCAGTCCGGCGTTTATCGCGAGTTGCGTTCGGTCGCACTGGATGTCCGCAACGACGCGCGGCGAATCGAGCGGCTGGCGCGTCGCGGAGCGCCGGCGTGTGATTTGCAGGCCCAGCTTCAGGGGACATACGGGTGCCTGGAGCGTCTGGGACTGCTGGTGGGAGAAGCCCGCTATCGGTCGACCACGGGACTGGACCGGCCACTGGATGGATGCACGTTGCATGTCGACGCCCGACTGGCGACCGCGCGGCAGACTCTGGACTGCATCAGTGCGGTTCTGTTTCCTGCGGGACCGGTGGTCACGGCGCACGTGATCACGACGGACCCGGTGCCGCGCGGGGGATGGCATGCCACCCAGCGTCCGGATTTGCAGTTTTATCCCAACCAGTATCCGCACAATGGAACGATTGTTCCTGGGAACGGCTCAGTCGCTCCGGGCTGGAACCCGTCCAGTCCGGGAATGCATTCTCCCGAACTGCCGCGCGGCAACAGTATCCCGGAAGAAATCGGCCCGCCTTTGACTCGCAACTGGGTCCCGCGGTCATCGGCTGTGCAGGGCCAGGCATTTCCTGGTGCAGGTCGCCCGACGGCCGGTTTTCCGGTGCAGGGATCGCCTTCCGCCGGTCGCCAGAACACGAGCAATTTGTCGCGTCCGGTCGGCGTTTATGGGCAACGCGGCAACGGCATTGAACTGGGGAACAACGGTGTGGTGCTGCGTCTGGGCGGCGCCGCAATCCAGTTGCGCTAGGAATCTGCCGCAACGGGTGGCATCGCAGAAAAGAAACATGGGGACCGGCAGGAGCGGGAAACGCTGCTGCCGGTTTTTTTTGGCGGATTCGTGTTCCGGGCCGGTGGGGTGCCTGTTGGGAAAAGAGCCTGTCGCCGGTTACGATAAAAGCCGTTCCCTTTTCGTTGCCCGATCCCGCATTCTTCCAGCCACCGAATCATGTCTGCCGCACTCCCGACCTTCGAGGAACTGACCGAAGAATTCGCCGACTTGCAGGACTGGGACGAGCGTTACGAATACCTCATTGACCTGGGCAGGCAGTTGCCGGAAATGCCCGAAGAGTTGCTGACGCCTGCCCATTCGGTCAGCGGCTGCATGAGTTCGGTCTGGATGGTACTGGATCCGGTATCGAATGCCGCGGGCGATTCGATGGTTCACATCCGGGCCGACAGCGACTCGTTGATCGTCAAAGGCCTGATCGCGGTGTTGCTGGCGATCTTCAGTGATCGCACTCCGAAAGAGATCATCGGACAGGACGAGCGGCAGATTTTCGCCGACCTCGGACTGGACCAGAATCTCTCTCCCCAGCGCCGCAATGGACTGTTCGCCATGGTTCAGCGGATCAAGCAGAGGGCGGTGGAACTGGCCAGCAGGACCTGAAGCCCGGTGTGACCGGCAGAAAAGTTTCCTCCAGATATTCCCGTTCCCGGCGGCAGCGGCACCGCCACCTGCAGCGGACGGGTCACTCTTTCCGGCCTGTTTCGATCCGGGCGGCATCGAGGATTTCTTCCAGTCGGTCTCGCAACAGGTGCATTTGATCGGCGCTCCACTGCTGGCCGATATGCGCGATGACATAAATCGCAACGAGTGCCGCGAGCGAACCGCCGACCATCCACCAGCCCCAGGGATATTGCCCCACCGTACCCTGCGATACAGCCACCATCGCAGAGAAAAACGCGGTGAAGATCATCGCCAGGTAGGCGATCCAGACCACAGTCCAGACATGAACCCGCGGTGCGAAGCGGCCATGCAGGCGACAGTGATCGCTGTGCGTATGGAAGTAAAACGCCAAATGCGGAGACCAGAGACGGTGTTCGGATTCCGGCAGATGGACTTCCCCATACTCGCCGAAAACCATGAACTGGTCCGACTTGCCCCGCCGCATGGCCTCGGCGCTGATCTTTTCCATCGCCGTTTCGCGGGAATCGTTCAATTCAATATCAAAGGTTGGTCGAAGCCGAAACCATTGCATGGCTACTGTCCCGGAAAAAAATCCCTGCCCGTTACGTTCACCTTCGTCAGACCCTCCCGGTCTGAAGTCATTCCTGAAGTCATTCATTGTAAACCGAAAAACGGATCCAGTCCGGATGTGAAACCTGTGACCCGGATGTATCATGAACCGGGCAGCTGCTGGAGACAGGTTCGGGACGACATGTGATGGCCATTGAAGTACAGATTCCGGGGACTTTGCGAGCCTACTGTCAGGCAGCGTCCGAAATCAGCGTCAGGGCGGGGACGGTCGGGGCCGCACTCCTGCAAATGCAGCGTGAGCATCCGGCGCTGTATGCCAGTATCTGTGACGAGACGGGTGCGGTGCGCCCGCATGTGAATCTGTTTGTCAATTCCGGGCTGGTGCCGGTTCGGCAGGCGCAGGCCATGGCAACGCCCCTGAAACAGGGCGACGTACTCACAATCTGGCCGGCCGTTTCAGGGGGTTAGCACTATGGCGGAACGCATTCTGGTTTGTATTGGAACGAAAAAAGGGCTTTTCGTTGCCGAGGGCGGCAGGGGCCGGAAGAAGTTTGATTTGCGGGGTCCCTTTGGATCCGGCGTTGCGGTTTATTCGGCACTGGTGGACAGTCGCGGGTCACCGCGGGTGTTTGCCAGCAGTTGCAACGCTTTTTTTGGAATGAAAGTTCTGACATCCACAGATCTGGGCAAAAAATTCCGCGAGACAAAATCTGTGCCGGCTTTTCCCGCGGGGGACGGCCGCGCCCTGGCCAACATCTGGTCGCTGGAACCGGGGGACAACAAAAAGGAACTTTGGTGCGGCGTTGAACCGGCGGCGCTGTTCCGCAGCGAAGACCTCGGCAACTCGTGGGAGATGGTCGGCGGGATCAGCAACCACGAGCATGCCCGGCAGTGGCATCCGGGTAACGGCGGGCTGTGCATGCACACGATTGTCCGCGACGGAAACCGGCTGCACCTCGGCATCTCGACCGGCGGACACTACCTGAGCGAAGACGGCGGGAATACTTTCAGCGCCGCCAACACCGGGGTTGGTGCCGGGTTTGTCCCCGATCCGTATCCCGAGTTTGGCCAGTGTGTTCACAAAATCGCGCGGCATCCCGACAGGCCGGGCCGGCTGTACATGCAGAACCATGGTGGCTGGGACGACCGTCCGGGGATTGGTGTATTGCGCAGCGATGATCACGGCAAATCGTGGACTTCGATCGCGCGAGGTCTGCCTTCCGACTTTGGTTTTCCCATAGTCGTTCATCCGCACCAGCCAGAGACAGTTTATGTCGTGCCGCTGGAGCCGCTGACCCGGACCTGTCCCGATGCCTCTCCCGCGGTCTGGCGCAGCGAAAACGGAGGCGATTCGTGGAAAAAGCTGAACCGTGGCATGCCCAAAAAAGACAGTTATTTCACGGTACTCCGCGACGCAATGACGATCGACGAGTTCAGCTCTCCGGCACTGTTTTTCGGCACCACCACCGGGCAACTGTGGATCGGTCGTGAGGGAGGCGAAGCCTGGGAATGCCTGTTCGATTCGTTGCCACCGATTCTGTGCGTAAAAACAGCCGTGGTTTGAAAATTTTCCGGACGCGCCCCATTCCGCCTGGCGGCAGATGATGTCACGCCTGCCGATTCACTGGCCGGAATTGTCTGCCACCCTGCAGATCCGGAAATCGGCAATCACCGGCCGGTGATCGGAGGCCTGACAGGCCAGCTCGAGGTGTCCGACAAAAGCGTGGTCGAGCTGGATGGCTCCGCGAAAGTACAACCGGTCCAGACCGCGAACCGGCATGAAAGCGGGAAACGTTTTTGCGTCCCGCGTTGCCGAATCGAATCCGGTCCGGAGCAGTCTGGCATCGAGCGAATGGTAGACATCGTTCATGTCACCTCCCAAAACCACCGGCGTGTCGCGATGCGCGTGGCGAATCGGATCGGCCTCCAGCAACATCTTCAGCTGCTGTTTTCGTTCGTAGCCGGCCAGTCCGAGGTGCATGTTGCCGACAATCAGCGTTCGCGTTCCGCCGGAAACCGGCACCTGCAGTTTGGCCACGATCGCGCGACGATTTTTTTTCAGTGGCGTTTTCAGCGAGAGATCGAAACTCGTCTGAATCGCAAAACGGCTGAGGATCGCGTTGCCGTAGCCACCCTGTTTCAGCCGCACATTGGTCTGGAACAGCTGGTGCTGGAACCCGAGCGATTCGGCCAGCAAATCAATCTGCCGGTGAAACCGCGAGCGGGGAACGCCATCATCGACTTCCTGGAGAAACGCGACATCGGGACGGTAGTGGCGGACCGATTCGACGATCCGGTTCAGGTCGTAGCGGCGGTCGACCCCGCCGATCCCCTTGTGAATGTTCCATGTCAGAATGCGGATCGGGCTGGTCGGCATGTAACTGGAGTGGCGGGGGTTTCAGATCAACGATGCAATGGCGGGTTGTGTTACGATAGGGCCCATCGACCTTCGGAACACGGAACCCCATTTTACGACGAAAGTGGACCGGCGACATGTGGAACTCCGCGCTGCTGCTGGTGATTGCCGACTGGGGCGTGCGGATCTTCTTTTCGTTCCTCGTGATCATGCGAAAAAGGAGTGCCAGCGAGTCGCTGGCCTGGCTGACCATCATTCTGCTGGTTCCCTTTGCCGGGGCGCTGCTGTATTTGCTGTTGGGCGAAGCCCGGCTGGGAAATCGCCGTTCGCGCTGGGCCAGCCAGCTGAAACATCAGCAGGACGCCTGGCTGTCGCGACAATCGGCCCATGTCAAGACCGACTGGAACGCCCGGGACCACGATCCCGAGCTGTTGGCAAAACTGGTGACGGGTTGCGTCCGGATTCCCCCACTGACGGGAAACCGGATCGAGCTGATCGACAACGCCGAAGCGGTGTTCCAGTCGATGATCCGCGACATTCACGCGTCCCAAACGCGCTGTTGGGTCGAAAGCTACATCTGGGAAATCGGGGGATCGGCAGACGCGGTGGGCCACGCCCTGTCCGCTGCAGCGCGACGGGGAGTGGATTGCCGGATTCTGGTCGATGCCGTGGGCAGTCGCGGTTTCCTTCGCAGCCGGCAAAGTGCGGAGCTGCGCGAGGCAGGCGTTCAGGTGCGCCAGGCGTTGCCAGTAGGACTGGTGCGGGCACTCTTTTACCGTTTTGACTTGCGACTGCACAGAAAAATCCTGATCGTCGATCACGTCTCTGCCTACGTCGGCAGCCAGAACATGGCCGACCCCAAAATTTTCAAAAAAGGAGCTGGAGTCGGCCAGTGGATCGATGCCATGACACGACTGTCGGGACCTGCCGTCGATCCCCTGTCGCTGATTTTTCTTGAGGACTGGCAACTGGAAGCGATGTCCCATACGGACATTTCAGAAGATGCCCTCGGGCATGAAGGCCGACCTGTTCCCACCGGCGACACGGTCGTCCAGGTCGTCCCGTCCGGCCCGGAAACCCAGAGCCAGGCGATGGAACGAATTGTGTTGAATTCGATTTACATGGCGGACCAGCGGTTGAGCATCACGACACCCTATCTCGTTCCCAGTGAAGCGATGCAGACGGCGTTACTGTCCGCAGCCGGTCGTGGCGTCGAGGTGC
>JBGSVU010000467.1:0-4092 GCA_041752775.1 Pirellulaceae bacterium
CCACGCGCTGCCGCTGCCCGGCGGACAGGCTCTTGCCATGGTCGCCGATCGCGGTGTCGAAAGCGTGGTCGAGGGCCGGGAAAAAATCGGTGACCCGGGCCAGTTTCGCGGCTGCCAGAATTTCGCTTTCGCTCGCGGACGGATTGCCATAGGCAATGTTGTCCCGCAAGGTGCCGGAAAAAAGTTCGCTCTCCTGAGTCACCCAGGCAAACTGTTTTCGCAACTGCCGCGGACTCATTTCACGAATGTCAACACCGTCGATCAGAATCCTTCCGGCAAACGGATCATAGAATCGGACCAGCAGGTTCATCATCGTCGATTTGCCACTGCCGTTTTCACCCACAATCGCCACGGTTTGACCAAACGGCACTTCCAGGCTGAAACGCTGCAGCACGGGCAGCCGGGAGCGGTAGGCAAATCCGACATTTTCAAAACGGATACTGGAGGCGTGCCGCGGAACTGGTTTCGGATGTTCCGGACGGGCAATCGCCGGAACGACATTGAAGGTCCGTTCGAGATTTTCGCAGGCCATGCCGCCGCGCACGAGGATATTCACGATTTCGCTCATCTTTCGCGCCGGATCGCTGGCTCCAGCCAGCATGGAATAGAACAGCAACAACTGCATCGGTTCCATCGGGCGGTCCGAAATCCGGAATCCGAACAGGCTGGTTTGCTGGTTCAGGACCAGCCACGCACCTGCCAGAATCGACAGTGAAATGGAAATGATTCCGAGGACTTCGGAGACTGGGCGAATCAGTGAATCGTACAGGCTGATCCTCACACTCATCCGATAGAGTGCCGCCGAGTTGTTTTTGAAACGGCGCCGTTCGCGAATCTCACCGCCAAAGACGCGGACGGTTTTCAACGATCCAAACGTCTCGATCAGCGTCTGAAAAACCGACGACATCCCTTCGATCTCACGCTGGGTGGCCGATTTCATTCGCCGGGAGAGGGAATTGATCGTGATGGCTCCGGCGGGCACCACAATCAGCGAGAGCACCAGCAAAGGCGGGCAAATCAGCGCCGCCCCGACCAGGCAAGCCAGCATTTTCAGCGGCTCCCGCAACATCTTGCCGTAAAAAACCTGCAAGCCGCCGCTGACCATCATCATGTTGTGGGACAGATGAGTCATCATGTTGGCCGTGCCGATGCTGTCGATGCGGCGCTGGTCCATGTCGAGTGCCTGGCGGTAATAGATCCGCCGCATGTCCATGACCGTCCGGTTGGATACCCGCGCCACGAGAATGGCGCTGATTACCAACAAGACCCCCTTGACTGCAGTGACCAGCATCAGAAAAACGATCGCCGTCGCAAGCGTCGCGAAAGGGGTCCTGGGGGCCCAGCGCTGCAGCACAGGCAGCATTTCCGAGTACCTTTTTCGGGCGGCCGTCTCTGCGACGATCTGTTTCTGCGCGTAGCCCCTCTCGTAACGACGCCTGACATCCGCAGGATCCGGCACCGCCGGGACGTCAGAAACCTGGGGACCGATGGCACCCGCGAGATTTCCGGACGGGACTATCCGGTCGAGAACTTTTTGGTGTTCAACGATTCGCTGGTCGCAGCGGACGATCTCGCCCTCGGCCCAGGTGACCGCAGTCTTGTTTTCCAGAACGACCTGCAGGACCGGATAAATCGTTGTCAGACTGGCACACCACAACAGCGCGACGCCCGCCGAGCATACGACGGCACCGGCGATACTCCAGCGGTATCTCAACGACAGTTTGATGGCCTGAGTAAACGACTTCAACGTGACTCCATTCCGTTGGAAGCGCCTGGACGGAAGTGACTGGCAGGTGAATCTGCTAGCGAGGGCGGGATAGTGGCAACTTTCTTCCGGCCTGTCAATTTCAATCGGCAGAATGAGCAGAAAAAAATTGCAGGGCACCGGTCCCGGAAAGGAAGGGGCGAGACGGCGTCTGCCAGCTGGCCGGCTGGCATGCTCCGCCGTCTGTTCCGGCCATTACGCCAGCTGCAGACGGCGGCGGAATTGTTCCACGGCGTCACCCAGTCGGCAGCTGCGTCCGGCGAACTCGACCATTTCGCCAGCAGCGATCAGTTCTTCGATCCGTTTTTGGGCGGCAACAACCGTACTGTGGCTGCGGCCTCCAAAAAAGTCGCCGATCTCCGACAACGCACTGGTCGTGTATTTTCTGGCCAGAAACATTGCCAGCATCCGCGCGATGCTGATCCGCTTTGTGCGCCGTTTGGCCCGCAACTCCGGAACTGAGACCCCAAAACACTCGCAAATGGTCTGCTCGATCATCGCCAGCGACGTTTTCTGGTCGGCACTGCAGAACAAATCGCCGATGGCTGAATGAATCAGGCCCGGGTCAGGATTTTCGCCTGATGGCAATGTGGCCGCAATGATCCGGTTGACAGCGCCGGACAAGCGCCGGGCGTCACCCGAAATGCGACTGGAGACCAGTTCAACGGCTGCGTTGTCCAGTTTCAGGTTCCGTTCACTGGCCATGCGGCGAACGATTTTCTCACGTCCCGCCTGATCCGGCCAGCCAATTTGACAAACCAGGCCGGCGGCCATCCGCGAGGACTGGTCACCGAGGGCGTCCAGTGTTTCGTCGGGTCCCCGGTCCGCCGTGAGGATCACCTGTTTGCCGGAACGAACCAGAAAATCAAGCGTGTACTGAAACTCGCCGAGCGTCGCCCGCTTGCCGCCCAGAAAATGAATATCATCCACGACCAGCAAGTCGAGATCGCGGAATTTCCGGCGAAACATCGGCAATCCGCCGCCGCGGATGGACTGGATAAAGGTGTTGGTGAAATGTTCCGCAGTGATGCATACGGCCCGGTTGCCCGAATTGCGTTTTCGAAATTCGACCGCGATGGCTTCGGCCAGGTGCGTTTTGCCGCTGCCTGCGGGTCCATGAACATACAACGGCGAAAAACGGCCGGGATTCGCGAGGACTTCCTGCACCGCTGTCCGCAACATTTCCGATCCAGCGGAAAAGGCAAAATCCGCCAGCCGGAAACGTTGGGGTCTTGCGGACGTACGACGGTTTTCACCCGGCACCGGATCGGAACCGGCAACTCCCTCACGGCCCCGCACGGTGCCACCGGTTTCGGACGTCCGCTGGAGTGCTGAGCCTCCATCGGGTCCTGCCAGGCCTCGCGCCGCCGTACTGCCCGGGGGGGAGACCACCACGAATTTCAGATGTTCCACATTGCCCAGCAGTTGCAAAACGACCTGACGAAGCGCTCCACCGAAACTCTGCTGAAGCCGTTTGACTTCGAATTGGGTCGCCGCATTGATGACGATGCAGCCATGAACCAGTTCAATCCTGTCGGGAGCCGAAAACCACATTTCAAACAGCTCAGGCGATACCAGTCGCTGCAAACAACCCAGTACCTGGGCGGTCGAAACTGGTCCGGTTTTTTTAACGCTGCTGGGTGCCACTTCCTGTTCTACCCCCGGATGGACTCGTGCCCAAATGGTTTTCAACACATCTTGTGAAGCAGTCCATTGCGTCAAAAACCAGTCCGGCCACAAACCGCTTGTCCGTCATCCGGAAACTGGTTCTGGCCGACCTCCATCGACCTCACCGGGGCACGATTCTAGACCCGCTAGCAGTGCTGTCAAAGGTCCCCGGGCAAAAAAAAAATGCTGCAGGGAATTCCCGCTTCGAAACGGTCAAAAACTCCGGAAAAGTCGCGCGCGTCAAGTCCTCTCAAAATTTAAATCCCGCGAATTCCGGTAAACTCAGGAACCGGTTTTCAGGATTTTCCGGCCGGTGGAAAACGTGTTACTGCGAGGTATCCCGGACCGGCTGGAGCCCGGTGCCTCTGGCGTGCCTCCGTCAGCGCACCTCACTTTCGGCAGATTCCGTCCGACAGTTCACCACGAAACTGGCAAGGCATCCGGGATTTCCGGTTATGACTCAGAGCCCGGACGCGAAACTCAATCCTGGTTCCGGTAACCGTGGTCATCAGTGGCCAACGCCTGACGAAAAAGTGGGTAATCGGGGTAAGCAACGGCCTTCTCTTCCAGAAACTCACGCCACTGTCTGGCGAAGTCGAGAGATTTCTGCAGATTGCCTTTGCGCAATTCCAGATCCCGGCAGAACTCCAGACTGTTGG
>JBGSVU010000468.1:0-2144 GCA_041752775.1 Pirellulaceae bacterium
GGACCCTGTCGACGCTGTACTGTTTGCGCGAGCAACCGGCAGTGCCGTTGCCCGACCATTGCCGCTGGGTGCCTGTGCCAAACGACCCGAACCAGCTGGCAACGCGACTTTACCGGTTGCTGAGAATGGCGGACGAAGACGGATACCAGCGGGTGGTATTTGAATTACCGGAAAGTTCAGGTGTTGGCGTTGCCTTGAATGACCGGTTGAAACGGGCTGCCAAACGTGATTGACTGGTGCGGGCGGCATGATTCCGGAACCGTGTTTCCGCCGTTTTGGGGTACTTTTCGCACATGGATTTTTTGACAGGTTAGGGCTGATGTCACGACTGGAAAAACTGCAGGCGATGCTCGCTACCGACCCTGGCGACACGTTTTTGCAATACGCGGTGGCGATGGAATTGCGCAGCGCTGGCAGGGTGGACGATAGTGAAGCCGGTTTTCGCAAACTGACCGGTGGGGACAAACCCTACGTCCCGGCATTTTTCATGCTGGGTCAACTGTTGGCGGGTGAGGATCGCGTGAACGAGGCCCGGACGGTCCTGAGAGACGGAATCGAATTGGCGCGGGCGGAGAAAGACTTCCATGCGGCCGGCGAAATGAGCGAATTTCTTGCTTCGCTGGGGTCGCTGGGCGAATGAATTCATGACTTCAGCTGCAAACGCTGCCCTCGCGCAAGCGCGCTTCGGGCGAGGTGGCCGAGCCAGGTTGGGGAAGGTGCCAGTCCGCGCGCCAGCTGGTACATCAGTCGATGCCAGTTCTCGCTGCACCACAGCCGCCAGCGTGTTTCTGTCCACGGCCGGCCTTTCATGACCAAAGCCCGCCCCTGTCCGACAAAGTAGTCGCGGACGAATTCCGGCGTCGTGCGACTGTCATCGATCACATGCTGCACGGCCGCCTGCGGGACCCAGACTCCGCTGTGACCCTGGTCCAAAAGGCGCTTCATCAACTCAATTTCATCTTCACCGAGTACTTCGCCACCCCGCCGCCCCAGTTCTGTCGAAAACAGACAGCGGCGCTGGACGTCGCCCCGCACGGAAAAATTGGCACCAAATGGCAAACGCTCGTGATTCAGCTCCACCGTGACGGGTCCGAGGTTGCGTTCTGCAAAACACCCCCGCAGCGTCTCCCAGTTTTCTTCGATCCAGGCCGGCATGCCCTGTTGAAAGACCGCCTGGATCGGTCCGCCAAAAAAAACTGCTTCCGGATATTCTGCTGCCGCCGCGACCGTTGCGGCAACCCAGTCGGGCGACACGATCACGTCATCGTCGGTCCACATCACCAGATCGGCGGTCGTTTCGGCAACGGCCCGGTTCCGGGCAAAGGTGTGTCCCTGTTGAGGCTCTGTGAGGATCGTCAGCGGCAGCCGTCCCGCCAGTTCGTCCAGCACCTGACGCGTGTTGTCGGTGGAGTGGTTGTCCACGACCAGTACCCTCCAGGGCAGGGAATCGGGGACCGCCAGCAGACGCAGGGACTCCAGCGTCTGCCGCAGCAGACCGGCACGGTTCCAGGTACAGATTGCAATATCGACGGACTGGACGGGCGGAAATTCCACAGAACAAAGGTCCGTTGTTTCAGATTGGGGGCGCTGTCAAAAAAACTGCGTTGCAGTGCGGGTGGCCATTGTAGGTCAATGGTTCCAATTGTTCGGTTTTCACTCCATTGCAGAACAACTGCCCCAAATTGTTCGGATCCGGCCCCTGTGGGGACAGTCTCTAAATTTTTTTCGCCAGCGCCTTGAGTCGTTCGGCAAAATCTCCGATGGGGTCACGCGAATATCGCTGGCGGATATGCTGGCCGGCCAGTTTGCCCATTTCGCGCCAGCGGTGTCGTGCCTGCCAGGCCCGTTCCATGGTGGCGTCCAGCAGATTGACGGTGGCGCTTTCCGAGATGAAACCGGAAATGCCGTCGTCGATCAGTTCGCAGTTGCGGCCGGTGTTGGTGGTGATCGCCATCCGGTTGCAGAGCATCGATTCGACGACCACCAGTGCAGCACCTTCGTACCGGGAGGGCAGCAACAGTCCGTGGCAATGCTCCCAGATTTTTCGGACGTCTTTTTCAAAACCCATGACCTTCAGCTGGTCCTCCAGTCCGTAGCGGGCGATCAAGTCGCGCAACTGGCGTCCGTTCACCTGGTCGTGACCG
>JBGSVU010000469.1:0-3715 GCA_041752775.1 Pirellulaceae bacterium
GTGCCGCAGGACGTCTCGGTGACGGTCCATCAATTCATTGACCGCCGCTTCGTCACCCGAGCGGCAATGGATCAGCAATTCTTCGGTTTTGTCCTGTTCTGGCCACATACCCCCATTATTCACCAGCGGGGAAGTCCTGTCATATGGGGGTAAGCGTTCTCGGGTCGACAACACCTTGTCCACGAACCAGGTGGTTAGTCCCGTTTTCCGGCGTTACATGGGCGGCCTGACTGCAAGTTACCCGGCCGAAAAACGCGTCAGACCCCGGCGCGTGAACGGCTACCCAATGGGGGAAGGCCACGAAAAAAGAGAATTCCGGTGGTATCAACGGCTATTCGGCGATTCTGGGCTAGCTTTTGGGGCGCCGTCACCCGCCAGTGGATCTGCCGGAGAACGGGGAACCAGCGGCGTCAGCGGTGTGGAGGCAGGCACGTTGCTGGCCGGTTGAACGGTGACGGCTTTTTCCGCCAGCGGTTCCAGTTTTTCAACTGTCTTGGCAACATACATCAGGTAACTGTCGGGACCGGAAAAGGCCTGGACTTTTTCGTCCCAGTCGGTTTCGCGATAGACGGGCAATCCCAGTTCCAGATCAAAAACGATATAGCCCCGCGTCATGTTCTGCATGATTTGCGAACGAACGGCGGCGCTCAGGGCCGGTGTGAGTGGTTCGGTACGGAAGGAAATGTAGGCCTTCCGGTCAACGACTTTGGTCAATTCGTAATGGGTCCGGATGGCGACGCGAATGGAACTTTTGTCGGCTTCCCTGGCTGGCAACTGGCGGTTGACATGCCAGTGATGACCACAGGGGACGGCTTCTTCCGGAAGCGGAATCGTGATGTCTGAATATCCGATGACTTTTGCGGCGGTTGACGCTTCGCTGCGAACGACTGTGCCGCTGGGCGTGATGGAAAAGCGGGAGGGTTTCGGTTGGAGTTTGTCCGCGATGGAACTGAATTCATCGGGGATTTTCCTGCCGGCTGAGGAACTGTCGATGGATGTCGGTGGTTTGTCATCGATCTGTTGCCACATTGAGAACTGTTGAATGCAGCTGGTGAAAACCATGTTTCCGGCCCCGTCAATTTTATCCACCTGCCATGCGGTTTTCCATTTGGTGCGCGCGGTCGAGGTTTCGCTCTGGCCACCCATCCGGGTGCGGGTCGATGCCGACTGTTCGCAGTTCCAGAGCAGTTCCTTTCCGGGCTGCAGTTTGTACTGCAACAGAAATCGTTCTTCTTCGGCAATGCCGCTGATGGCTCGCTGGAGGGCCGACCGGATGGCGTCTGGATCGGAAGCAGTGGCTCTCGCCGGCGCTGCGGATTCGTCCTCTGTCAGTGGCCCGTCCTGGGCCGGGGCGCTGCTGGCCAGCAGAGTTGCCAGCGACAGGACATAAAACGACAGTTTCAGTTTCAACAGTCTTGATTTCATTCGACGTTCCTCCCTGAACGCGTGGACCGAACGCTGATTTGGAACGCTGAGTCCGTTGTGGGATTGTTTGTATTTTCTTGGGGATGGCCTTGGCCGGGTGGGGGATTATTCCCCGTTCTCGCTGGTATCGCGGGTTGCGGCCCGTCCGGGCAGTTCCTGCCTGTGGTCGGTGAAGCCCACGCCCCAGCCCAGTTTTTCACGAAGGGTGCGGTAATAGTCGCGACCTTCGACTTCGATCAAACGGAAAATGTTTTTGGAACGGCTAACTCTCACAATGGTTGTTGGTGTGACGTTGGAAACCGTGTGGCCATCGACGACAACACTGGTCGACCGGCTGGGCTGGCCGACTCGCATTTCAAAAACCTGGTCGGCCGAATCGACTACCGGCCGCACGGTCAGCGTGTGAGGGCTGATCGGCGAAATCACCACGGCGGACAGGTTTTTGCGAACGATCGGACCACCCGCAGACAAATTGTGTGCGGTGCTGCCCACGGGCGTGCTGATGATCAATCCGTCACAGGAATATGATGCAGCCAAATGGCCTGCAGCGTAAAGGTCAATTTCGAGGATGCTGTAGGGAGGCCCGCCGAGGATCGCGACTTCGTTCAAACCGACGACACGGCGAATTCGGGTGCTATCATCGCGGATTTCGCAGTCCAGCATCAGGTGATCAACCAGCGAGAATCGACCGTGTTTCAGCAGTTTCAGCGATTGTTCGAGGTCTTCGGGCTGGATGTCCGCCAGGAAGCCGAGCCGCCCCAGATTCACACCGAGAACCGGAATCTGGCTGTCGCCCATTTGCCGCCCGGCCCGCAAAATTGAGCCGTCGCCGCCAAAAACAATGGCCAGATCGGCCGGTGTGGTATCGACGGGACGGGTTCCCCCAAAGTCTTCGCCAACAATTTCGACGGATTCGGCCACTATCGGCCGCAGTTTTCTGACGGCGCTGGTAAGGTCCCGACGGCGACGCAAACTGCCCAGCAGGAAGGCACGCAGTTTGCGATTGGGCTTGCCGGGTTTGAGCATGGGGGCTGGGAGCAGGGTGACTGAAGAAGGGAAAAGCCTGGATCAGAGTGTGGAAGCAGACGCAGGAAAATCCTCGCGGAGAGAGAGTCTTTTTTGGGATCACCCGATTTGCCCGGTGTCGGGTTCTGGTCGTTCGGGGGGGCTGTTTCCTTTGCCTGGTCTGGCTGGGGGGAATCCACCGCACCTGCTTTGTCACCCTCGACAGTTTTGTCACCCTCGGCAGCTTTGTCACCCTCGGCAGCTTTGTCATTTTCGACAGCTTTGTCACCTTCGACAGTTTTGTCATTTTCGATATTGCCGGCCGGTTTTTCGGCGGACTTTTTCACGGGGGTCAACACCAGGATGACGCGGTGGTCCAGTTCCGGAATGTTTTCGGTGTTGGCGGTGAAGTTCAGGGCGGCGTTGTCCTGCGGACTGAGGATGGGCAAATCGAGTGTGGCCGTGGAAAAATTCGAAACGCAGATAAATTCGCCTGCGTCGCCAGAATAGACTCGCAACCCCCGCTCCTCATCCTCGAAAATCCGGCTGCCACCGAAAACCCAGTTGTGTTTCATGATCTGGCCTGTCGAGCCATCGATGATCAATTCCTGTGCTGGCCGCCGGACCATCTGGTTGTCTTCCATCCAGCGGACTTCGATCCTGATCACATCGCCGGTTGCGGGCTGGTACTCGTCATCCTGCCAGTTGACGGGGTGACCTGGTTCGGCACCGACCGCTAACAGGGCCGCATGAGCCAGTTGCGCCGAACTGTTGACAGCAATAATGGATTCATGCGTTTTTGTGAATTTGGGGCAGGCCAACATTTCCAGGAAGCCTTCGCGGAAACAGATCCTGCCGCCAACGATGACACTGCCTGCATCGCGATCAATCCAGAGTTCCTGAACCGGATTCATGCGGATCCAGTGGGGATCGATTAACCCAGCCTCAACCAGTTCGATTGCTGTATCCACCGGTTCGGTAGGTTCGGCGGAATCACCAGACTGATCCGTATCGGTGGTGTTCGTTGGCTCAGCGGCGGTTGTGGGATCGTTGGTGGCGTTCGCTGTTAAACCGCCAGAAGTTCTCGGAAAATTTTCGTCACCTGGGTCTGTTGGTTTGTCGACTTCATCGGGACGCTGGCCTGCCGACGAAGGTGAATTCTCCTGAGGATCGCTACGATCGCCAGCTGACGTTTCCGGCTGGGCGACGCCATTATTTTTCTCCGAAACAGCGGTCGCCGGAGTCGTCCCGGTCGACGCTGAGTCGCACCCCGTGAAACAGATCA
>JBGSVU010000470.1:0-4440 GCA_041752775.1 Pirellulaceae bacterium
GCGCGCTGCTGGACGAAGCCGCCGGCAGCGGCGCGGCCTGTGTGCTGGGGACGCTGGTTCACGACAATCCGGCCGGGCTGGGACGGATTGTGCGGGACGCGGCCGGAAATTTTACCGGCATCGTGGAAGAAAAGGACGCCACCGACCAGCAGCGGGCGATTCGCGAAGTCAACATGAGCACCTATGTGTTTGACGCCGGAAGGCTGGTTGCCAGCCTCGACCTGTTGACCAATGACAATCGCCAGCAGGAGTATTACATTACAGACATTCCGGCAATCATGCTGGGGCAGGGTTTGGACGTCAGGGCATTGCCGGTTTTGCAGCCGATCGAGGCGTTGAGCGTGAACACCGTCGAGCATCTTCAGGCTGTTGAACAGGAACTGCGCAACTCGCAGAATTCGTAATGAAGGAACTGAAAATTTTCAGCGGGCGGGCCAACCTGCCACTGGCGCAAAAGATTTGCGAGTTTCTCAATCTCGATCTGGGCGGATGCAAGTTCCAGACGTTTCCCGACGGGGAATTGCACTGCAAAATCGAAGACGTCCGCGGTCGCGACGTGTTTCTCTTCCAGCCGACCTGCCCTCCCGTCAATGACAACCTGATGGAGTTGCTGATCCTGATCGACACCTGCCGCCGCGCCAGTGCCGAACGGATCACCGCCGTGATGCCCTATTTCGGTTACGCGCGGCAGGATCGCAAGGACGAAGGCCGCGTGCCGATTACAGCCAAACTGGTGGCCAACCTGATCACGAGGGCCGGAGCCGACCGCGTCCTGGCCATGGATTTGCACGCCGCCCAGATTCAGGGCTTTTTCGATGTCCCCGTCGATCACCTGTATGCTGGCAGTGTGTTGACAGGCCATTTCCGTAACCTGAAACAGGAAAGCGACGAACTGGTCATCGTGGCACCGGACGAAGGAAGCATCAAACGCGCGGTCGGGCACGCCAAACGGCTGGGAGGGCGACTGGCGATTATCGACAAAAGGCGTTTCGGCGCCGAATCGACCAGACAGGAGAATATTATCGGCGGACCCGTTGACGGAAAAATCTGCATGATGTTCGACGACATGATCAGCACGGGAGGGTCGATTTGTGGCGCCGCAAACCTGTTGCACAGTCTGGGTGCCAAAGAAATCCACGTCGGTGCCAGCCACGGCGTGTTTGCCGGTTCCGCCATCGAAAAACTGGAAGCCGCGCCGATCGACAGCGTGGTTGTGACCGATTCGGTGCCGATGCCGCCCGGTAAAACGCTCGACAAGATTGTGCGTTTGACTGTGGCACCGTTACTCGGCGAAGCGATTCGGCGGATTCACCAGCACAAATCGATCAGCGGAATCTTCAACGATGAGAATGAAAGCCGCGAGTGACTGAAAGCCGCGAGTGAAAGTTTGGGCCGTAGCCCCTGACGTCAACTGTTGAACCAGCGATTCGACTGATTTCCTTGCGGCCAGGGTTCCGCTGCCCCCCGGACCTGTTTGGCTCCCTGCTGTTCGGCCATTCCCGGCTGATTTGACATCGCGGCGGGAGGATCCGGGCCAAGTCGAGGGCTGGGGCAAGGATCCCGGCGGGCCGATCATTCGCTGCCGTGAGTGGGAGGTTCGGGGCGAAAGACCGCGACGATGTCTTCGGCCGGGACGACGAACAGCTGGTTGTCCGACTCAAAATCGACGGGGATGGCGTTTTTGGGGTGAAACAGGACTTTGTCGTACTGCCTCAGCGGCAGGTCTTCGTCGTGGGCGATGGCGGCGGAAATCGTCACGATTCGTCCGGTGATGGTCGGGATTTCCGCGGCATCGGGGAGTGCGATTCCGCCTTTGGTGGTCTTTTTCGGTTCATCCTTGCGGACCAGCACCCGCAACCCGATCGGTTCCACGTATTCAAATTTCTGGCTGCGGTCTTTTTTGTTGGTTGCCATGCGATCTGGTGGGGTAAATCGGGGCCAAAAAACGTGCAGTCAACTTCCCGATTGGCCGTTTCCCGCAAAAACTGTCGCCATTTATCGCAAAATCGGGGGCTGGCGGCCTTGAAGAAACCCCGTTTTTCGCCACAATGGCCGATCGCGATATTGTCTGGCATTTTGCTTTTTGGCAAGTGGTCGATCGGGTGACTGGACGCCGAGGTCGGACTGGACAGTCATTTTCACTTTGGTTACACGATATTCTTTTTTTTATTGCAGGAATCCCAGCCGTGGGCGATACGCTAAAAGTCGAAAACCGGAAAGAAACTGGATCCAGCCGGATGCGCCGCCTGCGCGAAACGGGTCAGGTCCCCGCCGTGCTGTACGGACACGGACTGGATTCCGTAAACCTCACGGTGCAATGGCGCGAACTGGATGCCGTATTGAAACATGGCGGGCATGTTGTCCAGTTGACGGGTGACGTCAATGACAGCGCCCTGATCAAGGCAGTCCAGTGGGACCATGTGGCCCAATCCTGCCTGCACGTCGATTTGGCCCGTGTCAGTGCGGATGAAAAAGTCGAGGTCACGATCGAGGTCGTCCTCAAGGGCACCGCCGAGGGCGCGGCAGCAGGGGGCGTGGTGAACCATGTTCTGCACGAAGTCGAAATTGAGTGCCCCGCCAACGCCATCCCGGAACGGCTGGAATTGAACATCAGCGGCCTGGAGCTGAACGGTGCGCTGCGGGCCAGTGATCTGGTTTTGCCGGCCGGTGCGACACTGTCGATTCCGCCCGAAACCACTCTGGTCACCTGTGCATTGCCGGTTGAAGAAGAAGAGACAGCAGGTGAAGCGGCGGAACCGGAAGTGATCGAAAAGGGCAAGAAAGAAGAAGCCGAAGGCGACGACTAGTGGTCTGTCAGGCTCAAGAATTAGGGTACGATGGACGTCCTCGTCCGTCGAAAACTGCGAAATTCGACGTCCTCACCCATCGAAAACTGCGAAATTCGACGGACGAGGACGTCCATTGTACGGTGATTGGCCCCAGTGCACCGGCACCCAGTGCCAGTGGGTTGCCGACAGGATTTCCAGCCCGTCCGCGTCGGTTCGGCCCAGGTCTGGCCTGGCAGATTGCTTCGGTCTGACGGCGGGCTGAATATCCGTTTTTAACGTCGATGGAAGGCCATGAAGCTGATTGTGGGGCTGGGGAATCCCGGTCGACGGTACGAAGCGACCCGTCACAACGTTGGGTTTGATTGCCTGGCGGGCGTGGCCCGGGCGCTGGACGCGGGGCGTTCTTCGGCCAGGTTTGATGCCGATTTTTTCGACTGCACCTGGCAGGGCGAGCGGATTTTGCTGGTTCGGCCACTGACTTACATGAACCTCAGTGGTCAAAGTGTCCGCAAATTCGCAGATTTTTTCCGCATACCGCTTCCGGAAATCCTTGTAATATGCGATGATCTGGCGTTGCCGCCGGGAAAGATCCGGCTGCGACCGGGCGGGTCGTCGGGTGGCCAAAAAGGACTGCAGAACATTTGTCAAATGTTGGGCTCCACCGACATCGCACGCCTGCGGATTGGGATCGGTGCAACGCCGGCTGGCTGGGATACGGCGGATTATGTTTTGTCGCGGCTGGGTGATGATGACCGCGGCGCCATTGATGATGCGATCGTCCGGGCAATCGAAGCAGTGAAGTGCTGGGTTGCCGAGGGAATGGGCCCTGCCATGAATCGTTTCAACGCACCTCCCGAAAAAAACAGCAACCGTTCCAGCGAGAACACTTGATCGCCGTCGAAAGACTACACAAACCAAGATATTTACCTGTTCGGAGAATTCCCGTTGTCAGCGACCGTTTACGAAGCCATGTTTATCCTCAACGCCAATGCCTATGCCCGAAATCCGGCCGGGGCCGGTGAGGCTGTGGAAAAAACCATCACCGGTGTCGGTGGAAAAATTCTGGCCAGCCGCTTGTGGAACGAACAGAAACTGGCGTACCCGGTTAAAGGTCAGCGCAAAGGCGTTTACTGGCTGACCTACTTCGAACTGGAAAGCAACGAGATGCCGAAGTTCAACCGGGCCTGTCAGTTGCAGGAAATGATCCTGCGGCACCTCGCCATCAAAATCGATCCCCGCCTGGTCGAAATGCTGGTGGCTGTGGCCAAAGGTGAGCGGCAAATGCCAACCGCGGATATCGCTCTCGTCGCCGACGATGATGCCGCCGTGGGAGTCGATGACGTGGTGGGAGAAATAGACGACTAGGCCCTTTGCGTTCTGTTGCCGGAGAAGCAGTTGGATTAAGACAGCCGCATAGCAGCGAGGGCAACGCAGAAAAGTCAAAAGCGGCAGGTAAACAAAGGCAGCAGGCAGAATCAGGACTGCAACCTGCTGCAACATCCGGATAGTCAGCCGGGGACAGAAAATCAGACGATCGCACCCGGTCCAGTGGTTAATGGTCTGGGTTTCCAGGGATTGGACAGCATCCACGGGCCTGCTCCCGTCAAGAACACCCTGCAATCCAGAATGAGGTAACCAGCATGGCCAGTTT
>JBGSVU010000471.1:0-7332 GCA_041752775.1 Pirellulaceae bacterium
TGCCGCGACGCTTCCGGATCCCCCGAACCCAGCATATCCAGCAGCCGCTGAACGACCATGGTCGAAGTTGGACCTGAGGGACTGGAATGCTGTTGGGAACCAGGTGAATTGGACATTGGCAGGAAACCCGTTTACAGAGAATTTTCTGGATTATAGAACGCCCGAGAGCCTTCCACAATCAATTCCAATACCACAATTCCACTCGTTTTTGTGGCCGGAGTGGCTGCTCATTTGCGATGGTTGAACGAAAGGGTTGGTCAGTCGGCATACCGTTCGGCCGGCTCGGACATTGGGATTCGTTTACCACCAGGCAGGTGACTCATGGTTTTGCGACAGGCAACCCGACCGCTGAATATCGCGACGACACTCGGCGACGACGAAGTCCAGTTGCTGGGATTTGCCGGCCAGGAAGAGCTTTCCCGCCTGTTCGAATTTTACCTGGAAGTCATTTCGGTCAATTCCAGCATCAGGGCCGAACAAATCGTCGGTCAGAACCTGACTTTTTCGACGGAGCGGGGTGAAGGTGAACCGCGCTACTTCAATGGATTCGTCAGCCGGTTTCGCGCCGGTAACGAGAACGAAAACGGTCACCGACACTATTTTCTGACCGTGGTCCCGTGGTTCTGGTTTCTGACGCAAACGGTCGACTGCCGTATTTTTCAGGGAATGTCGGTTGTCCAGATTGTGGACGAGATCTTTCGCGGCCATGGTTTTGAGGATTTCGAATTCAGGCTCACCGGCTGGCATTCGCCGCGGGAGTATTGCGTGCAATATCGCGAATCGGACTTCGATTTCGTTTCCCGACTGCTGGAGGAAGAGGGGATTTTTTATTTCTTTCGGCACAGAAACGGCAAGCACGAGATGATCCTCGGCGACAACATCACCGCCTGGGATGACTGCGAAGAGTCGCCCGTCGATTTTCCTTTCGAAGCGGAGCAGACGGTGAACGCCCGGCCCTGCATTACGGCATGGCAGCATGAGTGGCAGTTCCGCAGCGGTGCCTGGGCCCACACCGACTACAATTTCAAGATCCCGCGACAGATGCTGTTGTCGAGTGAGCGCACACTGATGCAGATCCGGAATGCGAACGGATACGAGCGGTTTGAATATCCGGGATGCTTTCCCGACCGTGAGCTTGGCCAGCCGTTGGCCAGGGTCCGGATGGAAGAAATCGAATCCGGGCATGATCTGGTATTCGGCGCAGGCAACTGTCGCACGTTTTTTCCCGGCGGAAAATTTGTAATTGGCAATCACCGCATTCACACCGAGGAAAAACAGGCCTACGTTCTGAAAATGGTGGGACACGAGGCTCGCGAGGCGAGCTATTCCACCGGGGAAACAGGCGAGACCTTCTCCTATCGCAATACTTTTCAGTGTTTTCCCGACTCGGTCGCCTTTCGGCCGGAACGGCTGACGCCCAAGGCCCTGATGCGCGGCTGCCAGACTGCCGTGGTGACGGGCCCCGAGGGAGAAGAGATTCACACCGACGAGTTTGGCCGGGTGAAAGTCAAGTTTCACTGGGATCGCTGGGGACCCTGCGACGACCGCAGTTCCTGCTGGGTTCGCGTTTCACAACCTCATGCGGGTGCTGGCTGGGGGCATATCGATTTGCCGCGCGTGGGGGAGGAAGTCATCGTCGATTTCCTCGAAGGTGATCCCGACCGGCCGATCATCGTCGGCCGCGTCTACAACGGCTGCAACCGTGTCCCCTACAACCTGCCACAAAACAAAACGATCAGCGGCTACAAATCGAAGTCGTACAAGGAGGACGGAAAAAACGAAATGCTGATCGATGATACGGCGGGCAAGGAACAGATCATCATCAACGCCCAAAAGGACATGCACACCAAAGTCGCCAACGACCAGTCGCTGTTCGTCGGCAACAACCGCAACGAGGAGGTCACGACGGACGATGGGCTGAAGGTCGGCGGCGACAAAACCACAATGGTCACGGGTGCTTGCTACACATCGTCCGGGGGCGTGATGACTCTCGTCTCGGATAGCGAAGTCTTCATCGGCTGTGGGGCTTCCTATATCAAGCTCTCTCCCGGCGATATCGAGATCGGATCGAAGATTGTCCGGATTCTGGGTGACGCGATGGTCCAAACGGAGGCTTCGCTGGTCAGCAGCAATGCCTCGGGCCAAAACGTCATCAAAGGCGGCGTGGTTATTATCAACTAGTGTTGCCTGCGGGAGAATCAATATGGCGGAAATGCCGAAAATGAAAAGCGTCATCGCCGATGGACTGAAGGCTGGAATGGCCCGGCCCGCAGCCCGGATGACCGACACGATTGGACACGGACCGCCCTCGGGCATGATCATGTTCGGTACACCGATGGTCATTATCGGTGGCCAGATCGCGGCCAGATTGGGTGATCCCGTGGAATGCAAGGTCCATGGCGCTGGCAATATCACCATGGGGTCGGTGACGGTGATTATTGCTGGAGCTTGCGCCGCCCGAATGGGGGATCCAACCGCGTGTTGCGCACCGGGGCTGGCCGGTCAAGGAGCTGCACCGGTAGCCGGTGCACCCGGCAGTTTCAGTTTCAAGACCCAGGATTCCCTGCTCCACGGGGAGGGTGAAACCAACATCGGCAAGACCAAAGTCAAATGGTCGGGGGACCTCCAGTCAGCAGATGCCGAATGGAAAGGCGGCGGAGGAGGCGTGGGAGGGGGCGGTTCCGCTGCGGTGGCAAAGGGTGATTTGAAAATTGAGTACGACGACAAGAACTCCGATACCTTCAAGACCGGCGGAGGTACTGGCGGGTTGAATGTTGACATGCTTGCGGGGAGTGATGGAACGCGTACAGGGTACTATCAGGGTGCAACAGCTCAACTAACCGGTGCCGAGGGACAAGTCGACCGGAAACGCAGTTACAACTTCTGGGGCTATGACGTGGAGGTCAACGATACCACCGGGGCGTCCGCAGGGAGCGTGGGGGCGGCCTACGGCGGTGGGGCCTATCACGATTCCAGGGATGACCGGGTGCACATTGTGGGATTGCTCGACGTCGATGCGCTGATCGGCGCCAAACTTGGGTTTGACATCAGTTTCAAAAAGAGTGCACCTGGCAGTTCCGGGAGTGGTTCGCCTGGCGCCGGTGCGGCAGGCCTTGCCGGGACAATTACGTCGGGCTGCATGACCGTTCTGATCGGAGGATGACGCCAATGCCTGCCAACAACGCTCCCTGTGAACCCCATGCGGATTTATTGAAATCCATCCTGAAATCCTGGTCGAACGCTGGAATCCCGCGCACCGAACTGGAATTCCAGCTGGATGTTCCCGAGTCGGCAGTGTTGGGAAAGTCCAGCCGGCAGTTGCCCTCGAAAGAATTGCCTCTGGTCGATCTCGCCTGGTTCCGGGTCCTTGATGAACTGAATCCACTCGAGATTCTGGTACAGGGAACCGTGATGAAGCACGAGGTCTCGCTGTGCGACTACTTCAAACTCTGGTCTGAAGTTGGAGGTGAGACCATTCTGGATCTGAGTCTGACCGACGGCGATCCCGACCTTGCTGGTGTGTTGCTCTCCCGGCAGTTTCCCGATGGACAAACCTGGGTCACACGCCGGTGCGGCTACAAGGTCTGGCAGGGGTTTTTTGCGTGGGTGATCACCGTTAACGTCGCCTGTCCGGCTGGAAGTCTGGAAAAGAACACCAGGTTGATGCAGACGATTGCTGAAAGTCTTCGTCCGGTCCACCCGATCGAATATGGGTTTGCGGAACACCTCCGGCTTGTCACGCGGGGTGAACCGGTTGACTTTGCCAGCTACCTGCCGATTTCCTGGAAAGAACTGCCCCACCGCCACGATCAGCCCGGACCGATGCGAAATGTCTGGCGGAGGGAATTGCGCGGCAACAGTTCAGGGACCTTCAGCCTCGTAGTCGCCAGCAAGAACGACTTTCCGAACAGAGATGCGTTTCTTGCCGAAGCGGTCTCGACGTGGACATCGGTTGGCATCGACCCGAATCAGATCAGTTCGGATCCGCCAGTTCTTTTAGGTCAGTGGCAGGCCGTCCGCGGAACCCAGCACGTGATCTGTCAACGCGACGGAGCTGAAATGGGCTACCGACTTGATTTGCTTCTGGCTGACACCAACAGCCACTGGTTTCATACCGAAGTCTTTGGTCCCTCGCCGGAAGAGGACTTCGAAGCCTGGGCGATCAACCACCGCGCGCTCGATATCTTCGCCCGGCAGTTCCGGCATGCGTGACCATTGAGTTGAGCGAGGTTGAATTCAGGTAAACAACTGGTCAATTTGTCTGACGAGCTGGTTTGCGAAGCTCACGTCGTTGCACAATTGTTCAATTCGTGAATCCGGCTTTTGAACCGTTTGCGTATCATTCCAGCCAACAGTGCGAGGCCCAGCAGACTTGCAGATGCGGGCTCAGGCACCGGTGTCGTTGTCAACCCGAAACTGGTCAAGGTGATCGAACTGGGGCCGGACGAGGAATTTCAAAAAAAGACACCCAGGCCATCCAGAACAGCGAAATTGACAGGGTGGCCTGAATCCAGGTCGGTGAATGAACCAAAGTCGGCGGACCAGGTTCCAGGCCCTGAAACAGCCAGTGTTGCAGTTGAAAAGTACATGTCGCCATTGCTGTCCCGGTCCATGCCAAACAGAATTAGCGACATGTCTCCCGACATCTTGGATACAGTCACATAGGCACCGTCACCGAAGTCGTTGATCGGAATCGGGAAAGTATACCCGTACAGGATCTGCCCAAAGAAATCGTTGTTGCTCGCCGTGACTGTTGCCGCACCTGCGAGGATTTGCGCTGTTGCATTGGCAGCGGTGCTGTCTATCCGCAAAGTCCGGTTGGTTAGTGCGGCAAACGGCCCCACCCCGGGCGTTGTCTCTTCATCGTCCCCACCCCCGTTGACTTGCAGGAGTTGCGTGGCATTCGAAAAGTCGTCCAATTCAACAAGATCTCCCCTTACCGACTCTTGATGTAGTGCAATTTGGCAAGACAAAGCAAAGACAAGAAGGAGACAAGTCGATTTGAAAGATTTGAACATCAATAAACTCCCATGAAATGAAATCGAATAGAATAAATTGGTCCCGCTTGAATTCGTGGGTGAACAGGCAATCATCTGGGCGAAGAAACCGGGCCTACCCTGCGTCGGCGTCGGTTGAGTAGTCCGCCGACCAGGGCGATGGCCAGCAGGCCAGCCGTTGACGGTTCGGGAACCGCTGTGAACAGTCCGATGTTGCCTCCGCCGTTGGCCTCGTAAGTGATAAACAAATCGCGACCACCGAAATTGCCGACCCGATCGCCTTCGCCCAGTCCGTTGAAATGGCCCGACAAGCTGCCGCCGATATCGCCGATCAACCAGGACTGGCCTGCACCCAGTGAATAGCTGTTGATCAAAGAGACATACAAGTCGCCCGCCAGTTGCAAGTCGCCCGTCACCAGCAATTGGTCGAATTGATTGATTGCCGAACCACCCAGTTCAATGAAAGTGTCGGTTGTCGATCCAAGGAACAGATTTCCGTCATATAGCACGCTGTCAGGAGAATTGCCTGGTCGCAGATCACCCAGTGCGAACACGTCGCCACCGCCGACAAATCCGCCGCCGCCCGAAAAGGAGCCGAGCAGAACGGCAGTACTGGTGGTATTGCCAACGCTGCTGACCTGCATCGTTCCGTTTTGAAGCACGTCGCCAAAGAATGTCGCGTGGGCACCACCGCTGACCTGGATGATTCCGCTGTTTGCGATGTCCCCCTGAATGATCGAATCGCCCAGCGTCATGGAGATGCTTCCTTCGTTGTTGATCCCGGCATCGGCAATCAACGAGCCGTTGCGCAGGCTGATCAGCGAGGTTCCCCCGCTGCGATTGCTGATTTGCGGGCCGACTTGCAATTCCGAACCGTGGATTTCCATCAATCCGAAATTGCTGAAGTTCGTACCGCTGAAATTCATTGACGCGCCGCCGAGTGCGCGAATTTTTCCACCGACTTCGTTGGCGAATTCGGTCGCGCTGATCGAGCCACTTCCACGGATGACGCCAAAGTTCGTTGTGGTTCCGGATGTCGAAAGATTGTTGGCGAAGACCATGGCTCCCGATTCGTTAGTCAGGTTTCCATTGATCGTCAGGTTGGCGGCGTTGATTGTGCCACCAAAAGTGTTGACGACGTCACCAGCGATGACTCCATCGCCCGCCAACGTTCCCTTTTCAACAATCGTCACACCATTGGTCGCTGTCAGAGTTGCACCGTTGCGAAGGTTGAGCGTCGCGAGGCCAGTCCCGCCACCGATTCGCAAACTGCGGACGGTGGTGTCGGCGGCTGGACCGGTGACGGTCAAGCTGGCCGCCGGATCGATAAACACATCGTGAGGATCGCCCGGTTTAAGACCGAGCGTCCAGTGGCTGGCGGTATCCCAGGTACTGCTGAACGTAGAACGCCAATGCAGATCGGGTGTCCAACGCCTAAGGACCTGACTTCCGTTCGCAAGCTCAGCCTTGTAAGCGACTTGGCCAAATTCATTGAGCCAATCGGTTGCCGCTGTTGATAGAGCGGTAATCGTGCTGCCGGCCAGTGGGTCCCCTTTGCGAACGACTTGGATTAGATCAATTCCGTCGCCAGTAAAAATTCCGGTGTTGTCCAACGCACCGCCGCCGGTACCAGCTAGGAACTCTGTAAAGGCCATTTGCCCGAAATTGTTGAAATCGACCACAGGAGCGGGGCCAAAACTGGAGAACGTTCCGTTTCCGTCGGGAGCGGCTTGTCCCCCTCGGACGATTTGTGTGATCGATCCGCCACTCCCACGAAAGATGCCAAAGGCATCTTCTCCACCACCACTGGTACCTGTCAAAGATGCCTGGAAAGCGACCTGTCCGAGATCGTTTAACAACGGGTCGTCAAAATTAAAAAATGTGCCGTTGGAATCCGGAACAGCTTGACCTTGGCGGGCGATCTGAGTGATCGATTCACCATCGCCGCGAAAGATACCGTGGTTGTCCGTGTTTCCACCGCTGGTCCCCGTCAGGGAAGCATGGAATGCCGTCTGTCCAGAATTGTTTAATGACAATTTGGTGCCGAAACCAGAAAATGTTCCGTTGGAGTCTGGGACAGATTGACCTGCGCGAGCAACTTGCGAAATCGCACCTCCGCTGTAACGAAAGATTCCTTTGTTATCAGTGATTCCGCCACTGGTGCCCGTCAGGTCGGCATAGAAAGCCATCTGCCCGGCGTCGTTCAATGAGGGATTTCCAAAAGCGAGGTACGAACCGTTGGCGTTTGGCGTGGCTTGGCCTTCGCGAGCAATTTGAGTAATCGACCCGCCACTGCTACGAAAAATGCCCTGGTCGTCGGTAAAGCCACCACTTG
>JBGSVU010000472.1:0-6769 GCA_041752775.1 Pirellulaceae bacterium
CATAGTCGTCGGTCCGACCGACCACGGCATCATCAAGTCGATTTACCTGTTCGATCCCAATGGTCACCGGCTGGAACTGACGACTGTCACCGCGACTTCTGACCAGCTCAGGCGACTGGAAGAAGTCAAATGGGACATGCTGGAGGAGTGGACGAAATCCAAATCCACTGTGAAACAGGCCGACTGGTTGCACGCCGGTGAATTCGCCAGTTCGCAGGCCTCCGAAACCTGACCGTTCGGCATGCCCGGCCGGGATCCGTCTGCAACGTTTTGACGAGGCTGCTCCCCATTCTGCAATTTCTATTGCGTCCGGCGCACCCGCCATCATTTCCCGGGTGCCAGCGTGCGGCTGATTTCAGGCGACAAATTCCCTGATTTGTGTTTCTCAAGCCTGGTCACAGCCAGCGTTCCGGCTGGTATATTCGGTTCGGCGGACGCCGACGGCCTGTTTTCTGGAGAGTTTCCCGACCGGAAACTGGGGACGGCCTTTCCCTGCTCCTGACGCTGAAATTTCAATGGAAAGCATGACGACAACACACAAAATTCTGATCGCGGACGACAACCAGGCGAACTGCGAACTGCTGGATGCCTTTCTGGTCACGCTCGACTGCGAAATCCGCTTTGCCACCGATGGACGGCAGACAATGGAGTTGGCACGGTCGTTCCGGCCCGACCTGATTTTGCTGGATGTGATGATGCCCAAACTGAGCGGGTTTGAGGTCTGCCAGCAAATCAAATCCGACGGGGAGTTGCGGGGGATCATGATTTTGATGGTGACGGCCCTCAATGAAATCGGCGACATCCAGCGGGCCGTCGACGCCGGAACCAACGATTTTCTTTCCAAACCGGTCAACAAACTGGAGTTGGTCAAACGCGTGGAAAACCTGCTGGCACTTAAAAACGTCACGGATGAAAACGAACGTTTGCGGCAATATATCCAGAATATGGAAGAATCGGCCCGGACCGGTTAACGTGTTATCGAACCGGAACGGTGGCGGTGTATCAAAGCCAGTCGGCGCGCGGCGTGTTCGTCCCGCAACCGAATGGAAAGCATTCGATCAGGCTGGCAAATCATGAAATTGGCAATTCTCTCCTGCAGTCCGACCTGTTACAGCACCTGTCGCTTGATCGAAGCGGCAAAAAAACGTGGGCACAAGGCCCTGGTGCTGGACACGCTGCGATTTTCCATCGACCTCGTGCAGGGCAAACCCGACCTGTACTATCTCGGCAAACGCCTGCAACACTTCGACGCGGTCCTGCCCCGAATCGGCGCGTCGATTTCCTATTTCGGCACCGCCGTGGTCCGGCAGTTCGAACAGATGGACGTGTTCTGTGCCAACTCCTCCAACGGGATCATGAATTCGCGCGACAAGCTGCGGGCCATGCAGTTTCTCAGCCGCCACAAACTGGGAATTCCCCGCACGACCTTTGTTCGCGACCGCAATGATGTGCTGCCGGCCATTGACCGGGTGGGGGGCGCGCCGGTCATCATCAAATTGCTGGAAGGAACACAGGGGGTCGGTGTGATCCTCGCAGAATCAACCAAAGTCGCCGAAGCGATCATCGAGACCCTGCAGAGTGCCAGGCAAAACGTGCTGGTGCAAAAATTTGTCAGCGAAAGTCGCGGGCGCGATGTGCGGGCCTTTGTCGTGGGCGACCAGGTCGTGGCATCGATGCGACGCGTGGCCCAGGGAACCGAGTTCCGCAGCAACGTGCATCGGGGCGGCAGAACGGAACCGGTGATTCTGGACGAAACCTACTGCGAAACGGCGGTCCGCGCCGCCCAGATCATGGGGCTGCGCGTCGCCGGTGTCGACATGCTGGAAGGCAGAAAAGGTCCACAAATTATCGAAGTCAACTCTTCGCCAGGCCTGGAGGGAATCGAAGGCGCCACGGGACTGGACGTCGCCGGAGCGATTGTCGATTACATGGCCGCCCAGGTCAATTTTCCGGAACTCGATGTGCGGCAGCGGCTGACCGTCAGCCGGGGTTACGGTGTGGCGGAGTTGTTCGTCCCGGAAGGTTCCGATTATGTTGGGAAAACGATCGCCGATTCCGGCCTCGGCGAACGGGACATCAACGTGCTGACGCTGAATCGCGGAACCACAGTGATTCCCAACCCGAAATCGACCCGGGTGCTGGAACCAGGCGACCGGTTGCTCTGTTTTGGGAAACTGGAAATGATGCGGGACCTCGTGCCGGAAAAAACCCGCAGGGCCCGGCGGCCCCGTGTGCAAAGACTGTAACTGTTTGCAGTCGCCGCGAGAGTCCGTCTGGTCACCGTGTGGAGTTTTCAACCTGTGGAGCTGCCAACCTGTGGAGCTGCCAACCTGTGGAGTGTTGTTGCCGATGCTGCTTTTGGTTTTGAGACTGGTTGTATTGTTTTTCGCCGCAGTGGGTCTTGACGGATTTGCCGCAGGGCAGGGGAGTCGTTCCGCGAAAACGGAGACGCCCCCCAACGTGGTTTTTATCCTCGCGGACGATCTGGGATATGGCGAAACCGGATGTTACGGCCAGGAAAAAATCCAGACACCGCACATCGATGCGCTGGCGCGTCAGGGGTTGCGGTTCACCCGACACTATTCAGGCGCACCGGTTTGTGCGCCCGCACGATGCGTGTTGATGACTGGCCAGAATCTGGCTCATGCGGAAATTCGCGGCAATCGCGATTCTGGCAACGGCAGAGAATTTCCGGGCCAGTGGCCTGTCACCGATGAAATCGTCACGATCGCCGAAGTCCTGCAGCGGGCAGGTTACCGGACGGGCGGATTTGGCAAGTGGGGGCTGGGTCCGACTGATTCCAGCGGTTCTCCCATGCGACAGGGCTTTGACCGCTTCTATGGTTACAACTGCCAGCGGAATGCTCACAGCTACTTCCCCCCTTTTCTGGACGATGACGCCGGGATCGATACCCTCAACACACACCCGGTTCCGGGGCACAAAAAAGTTCCAGAAGGCGAAATTCTCGCGGAGGATTTCCGCGCCGGGGTTTACGCGCCCGACCGGATTCTCGAGGAAGCCCTGAAGTTTCTCGACTCCGCCGCCCAGCCCACCCAGGGCCAGGCACAACCATTTTTCCTGTACCTGCCGTTTGTCGAACCGCATGTGGCCATGCAGCCACCGCAGGAATGGATCGATCGTTATCCCGTCGAATGGGACCAGGAGAATGGTGTTTATCGCGGGCAGAATGGCTATCTGCCGCATCCGCGTCCGCGTGCCGCCTATGCTGCCATGATTTCGGATCTGGACCAGCATGTGGGGGCGATCGTCGGGCGGCTGGAACAGTTGGGGCAACTGGAAAACACGCTGATTGTTTTTACTTCCGACAACGGACCGACGCATGGCGGCAGTGACCCGAAATTTTCGGTTGGCGGTGCGGCGTGCACGTTCTTTGATTCGACCGGCGGGTTGCGCGGGTACAAGGGCAGCTGTTACGAAGGCGGATTGCGTGTTCCCTGTGTGGTCCGCTGGCCTGGCAAGGTGCCCGAAGACCGTACGACGGATTTTCCTTCGTATTTTGCCGACTGGTTCCCGACGCTGTGCGCCGTCTGTGGCGCCGAACTGCCCGGCGAACAGATTCTGGACGGGATCGATTTGATGCCCGTGTTGACGGGCAGCGCGGCTCCTGTCCGCAGCAGCCCCATGATCTGGGATTTCAACGAGTACGGCGGGATCATTGCAATCAATGACGGACGCTGGAAAGCGGTCCGGCGCAACGTCCTGAAAGAAAAACCCGGGGACTGGGAACTTTACGATTTGTCTGCCGACGAACGGGAAGAAAACAACCTCGCCCGCCAACACCCGGAAGAGATCACCAGGCTGGAGCAGATTTTCATCGCAACCCGTTCCGTGGAACCTGATTTCCCCCTGCCTCTGTACGACCGGCCAGTAAAGTTAGCGCCCGATGAATGACGAGAGCGAATCCGGTTTGGACGATTCTCCGACCGAACCGTCAAAAATCAAACCGGGTTTCATTCCCGAACGCAAGGATCCGCATGTCTGGGGCGATGTCACTGTGGCGCCGGGCACCGGGTGTTCTGTCGAGCTGAAAGTATCGGAAAGTTTCAGTGGGTTGACGATTCCAATTCCGGTTCACGTCCGAAGGGGGCCAGAGGACGGACCGGTGGTTTTTGTTACGGCCGCGATTCACGGCGATGAAATCAATGGAACCGGCGCGATTCGCGAGTTGATCCGGGATGAAACCCTGCACCTGCGCCGGGGAACCCTGATCCTGGTGCCCGTGGTCAACATCATGGGTTTCGACCGGCATTCGCGCTATTTGCCTGACCGCCGCGACCTGAATCGTTCGTTTCCTGGATCAAAAATGGGCAGCCTGACATCGCGGATGGCGCGGATCTTTTTCCGGGAAATCATCGGGCGCTGCGATTTCGGCATCGACCTGCACACGGCATCGGTGCGACGCACCAATTTTCCGAACGTGCGGGCTGACATGAGCGATCCGGCGGTGGCGCGGCTGGCCGGTTATTTTGGCAATGAGCTGGTGGTTGCGGGACGAGGGCCCGATGGTGCGTTTCGGCGCGAGGCCTGCCGGGCGGGTTGCCCCACCATTGTGCTGGAGGCAGGGGAGGTCTGGAAAGTCGAGTCCGCGGTGGTGCACCACGCCGTTCATGGCATACGCAATGTCATGGCCAGCCTGGGAATGATTGACGACCCGACCGTCCAGCCACCGTGGCGGCTGGTGATACGGAAATCGAAATGGGTCCGGGCCGACCTCGGCGGCTTTTTGCAGTTTCATGTGGCGCCAGGCGATTTGGTCCGCTCGGGAGATTTGCTGGCGACCAATTCCAGTCTGACGGGCAGCACGCTCAATTCCCTGGCCGCACCCTTTGATGCCATCGTGCTGGGGATGACGACGTTGCCGGCTATTTCACCAGGCGATCCGGTTTGCCACCTGGCGAGTATTTCGGCCGAGGACTTTTTGACGGTTCAGACGGCGCGGCTCTGCCGACCCGAATCGCTGGAAGAGCGGTTGCACGACCAACTGGCGACCAACGTGATGGTTGTTCGGGCCAAACCCTCCCAGCAGCCCACAAAAAATCCGCCTGGCTGATTTGCAGATCAGGCGGGACGCTGCATCGGGCGTTTTTCATCGGAAACCTTGCGGCCTGGTTTGCTGCCGTTCGCGTCGTACCAGTCAAACGTCACTTGCCGGTCAGCCGGCACCGAACCGGATGAGCTGCAACGACCGGAAGCCACCGAAGCCGTTCCGGTGAGTGACAGGGGCGGCGCGGTGCGGGTGTGCGTTCCCGTTTCAGAGGCATTGCATTTCGCCTGGGCTTCGTAGTAGCGGATCAGACAGTCGACCAGTTCGGAAATGTTCCTCATGCCGGTCCGGGTGCGTGCGGCGGTTAGCGAAGGGAGGTAAACCGGAGCGGCGACGGCGTTCATGCTGACAGGCTGGATCATGCTGGTTGACTCCTCAGTGAACTGCTGGATTGACTTGGTGGTGTGGGGGCGATAAACGTTCGTCGTTCAGGGGGCTGCCCTGCCGGGCAACTGTCATGGCCCGCGGGCGACAGGAGAACTATCAGCGGGTGGCGGGACACGTTTGGTCACTCGCCGGGAAAAAACGGATTGCCAGCGTTAAAAAGCCTGCGGGTCGCTTGCCGGAATCGCCGGGGCGGGTCATCATGGCGGGTGTTTTCGATCTCAACTCCGCCTACTTTGCAGGGACAACAGCCAACTTGTTTGCCGGCCCAATCTTTACCCGCGAAGCCGTTGTGGCACCCCGCCGAACCCGGCTGTACGCCCTGCGCATGGTTTACGGCGCCGCACTAATCCTGCTGATTGCCACCGCCTGGATGGTGATTGCCGGAACCCAGACGGTGCGCAACGTCAGCGACATGGCCCGGTTCGGAGCGATTCTGCTGCAGATACTGGCGCCCCTGCAGTTGGTGTTGCTGATGTTTCTGGCGGCGACCCAGTCCGCCAGCCGGGTCTCGATCGAAAAGGACCGCCAGACGCTGATCCTGCTGTTGATGACACGGATGAACAACACCGAACTGGTAACCGGCAGACTGCTGAGCAGCATGATCGGCGTCGTCACGATGTTGCTGACGGCGCTGCCGATTTTCATGCTGATTGTGCTGTTTGGCGGGACGTCGTTCACCCAGGTGTGGTGGGCGTTTGCCGTGACGCTGGTGTCGTGCCTGGTGGCAGGCAGTTTGGGGACGCTGGTCGGATATTGGCGGGAGAAAACCTTTCAGTCCCTGGCGCTGACGCTGCTGCTGGTTGTCGGATGGTTGGGAATGGGCGAAGTCCTGGGGGCGGCACCCTGGCGGGCCGGAGGGCTGGATTCCGAAACGGCCGCGAATGCACTCAGTCCCATTCGGGCAATTCTGGCAACCTGCCAACCCGACATCAACCAGCGGTTCTGGTCCGCGATTGTTCCTTTTCTGGCTGTGCATGCCGCGGCGATCATCCTGTTGAATCTGTCGGCGATCGTTATGGTTCGTCGCTGGAATCCCAGCCGCGACGTGCGTCCCGGCCAACAGGAAGAGACCGGATCCGGTGCCCTTGTGGCCGACGGGCAACGCGACCTGGCTGCGACGCTGGCTGGCGTGATGCGCCGCGAGGATGAGATTGACCCGGCCAGCGACGCTGCGAAAACCGGAACGCCAGCGCCGGTTGCGGAAAAAATTGCAGAACGGTCGCACCGTGAGGTCTGGGCCAATCCGGTTCTGTGGCGCGAAATGTGTACGTGGGCTTACGGGCGAAAAATCCTGTTCATTCGCTTTGCCTGGTGGGG
>JBGSVU010000473.1:0-4857 GCA_041752775.1 Pirellulaceae bacterium
AAAATGAATCAGCAAGATCTGGCTCCCGAACTTCCCCGAACCCTGGGCGCGCTGCGCGCGAGTGGCTGGACCAGCCGCACCGTCAAACAGGAAATGCGGGACAATTTTTTGCGGATCATGAAATCCGACGAGATCCTGTTCGAGGGTATTGTTGGATACCAGGACACCGTGATTCCCGAAATCAACATCGCCATTCTGGCCGGTCACGACATTCTCTTTCTGGGAGAAAAGGGCCAGGCGAAAAGCCGATTGATGCGGTCGCTCGTCCGTCTGCTCGATCCCCTGCTGCCCTACCTCGATATCCACGGGACGCCCTTTCATGAGGACCCCTATCGTCCGCTCAGCAACATCGCCCGGAATTTCGTCGCCAGCCATGACGAAGCCGACGTGCCGGTGGCCTGGTGGCCACGTGCCGAACGCTATGCCGAACGGCTGGCGCCGGGGACCAAGTTTGCCGCCATCATTGGCGAGATCGATCCCGCCAAACTGGTCGGCGGCGTGAGCATGTCCACCGAAGAAGCGTTGCACTTCGGCCTGATTCCCCGTCTGCACCGGGGAATTTTTGCGATGAACGAACTGCCGGAGCTGGATGAACAGGTGCAGGTCGGTTTGTTCAATATTCTGGAGGAACGCGATGTGCAGATCCGCGGCTATCCGGTCAAATTCGACATCGATGTCTGTGTGCTTTTTTCCGCCAATCCATCGACGTTCAATCGCAGCGGCAAAGTCATACCGCAGCTGAAAGACCGGATTGGTTCGATGGTCCAGACGCACTACCCCCGGGAACGGGAGTTGGGTATCGAAATCATGGAACAGGAAGCGGACCTGGACCTCGGCGGAGAGTACCCGGTTACCGTGCCACTGTTCATGAAAGAAATCTGTGAAGAAATCACGATGGCCGCCCGCCGCAGCCGCTATGTCGATCACCAGTCCGGAGTCAGCGCCCGCTTCAGCACTGCGAACTACCGGACGATGATCTGCAGCGCCCGCCAGCGCGGAATCATCCTGGGAGAAAAACCCGCCGTGCCGCGCATCAGTGACCTCGGACACCTGTATGCGTCATCGCTGGGCAAACTGGAACTGGACCTGATGGGCAGCCACCAGATGAACGAAAGGCAGGTGCTGGACGCGATCATTGCCGATGCGATCACCAAAGTATTTGACGAATACGTGTCCAAAAACAACCTCAGCGAGATCACCAGCCTGTTTGCCAAAGGCGTCCGGCTGGAAGTCGGCGACCTCGTGCCTTCGGACCGCTATGCCGAAATTGTGCGGCATGTTCCGGAAGTCTGGGACAAGGCGTTCGAAGTCAACGCCGCTGCCGACACTGCCGTTCGCGCGTCGTGTGTCGAATTTGTGCTGGCGGGAATGTATGCCCGGGAAATGATTTCCCGCAGCCAGTCGCACGGTCGTGTCAACTACGAACTGTAAAGGCCACCCACGGATGAAAAAACAGACTTCGCGTTCCGACCTCGGCGGAATCCTGCATACCTACCAGAAGTATGACCCTGTCCGGTTGCCAGGTCCCAACCGGCCGCCGCCGGACATGGTCACGCCGATGATGAACCAGTTGCTGATGCATGGCAACATTCGCCCGATGACCGAAGAGGAAATGGCTCTGGCCATCAAGCTGGACCCTTCCCAGATCTCAGGCCTCGGGCCTTCCCTCGACAGGATCCGGCAAATCCTGCTGGAACGAAAACGCCGCATCCTCGAAAAATACGAAACCGAAACGGTCGTCCACACGGCCCGCCGCGACTTCAGCCGCCAGGCAAAAAATACCGAATCCGTTCCGAAACGGTTTCGCGACGAGTACCGCCGCGCGATTGCCGAACAGCAACTCTACGTGCTGGAGCAGATGTGGTACCTCGCCGAAGACGACAACAGCCCGTTCGCCAGTCATCTGGTCGGGCTGATGCAGTCCCTCGGTGACAAATACCAAATCGACGAACTGGCCGCGAAATACCTTTTCACCGGCCGGGAGTCGATGACCATCCCCAAAGCACTGGAGATCAAGGCGGAACTGGAAAAAATCGACGAGCTGCTGAACCAGATCGACCAGGCCGAACAAACCGCACAGATCGGCTATATCGATCTGGAAGAACTTTCGGATTTCATCCAGCCGGAGAATATGCAGGCCCTCGAGGAGATGCAGCGAACGGTCGAAAACCTCGTCCGCGAAATGGCGGAACAGCAGGGGCTCGCTGCGGAAAAAGGCCGCTTTCAGCTGACCCCCCAGGCGATGCGGATTTTTCAAAGTCGCCTGCTTTCGCGGATTTTCAGCGAACTCCAGGCCGGTCGCTCCGGTCGGCACCACGACAACATTGTCGGTGATGGCGTCGTTGAAATGCAGAAAACACGCCCCTGGGAATTCGGCGACTCGCTGGCATCGCTCGACATGACCCAGACTTTTACCAACGCCATCATTCGCCAGCAGTCCGAACGAACGCCCGCCGGCCAACACCCGGCGTTGCGTCTCGATGGTCGGGACATGGTCGTGCACGAGACCCGCAACAGCCCGAAATCCGCAACCGTCATCATCATGGACATGAGCGGATCCATGCGATACGACGGCCAGTACATCAATGTGAAACGGATGGCGCTGGCCATGGACGGGCTGATCCGCAGCGAATACCCGGGTGACTATCTGGGCTTTATCGAGATGTGCACGTTTGCCCGCGTGAAACGTCCGGGCGAAGTCGCCGGATTGATGCCCAAACCGGTAACAGTTTTTGACCCGCTCGTGCAGTTAAAGGTGGACATGAGCCGGGAAAATGTCTCGGAACACATGGTCCACCAGCATTTCACCAACATCCAGCACGCACTTTCGCAGGCGAGAAAATTGCTCGCTGCCCAGGACACACCCAATCGCCAGATCGTGCTGATCACCGATGGATTGCCGACGGCCCATTTCGAAGGTTCCATGCTGTACCTGTTGTATCCGCCCCACCCGCAAACCGAACAGGCCACGATGCGCGAAGGACTGTTGTGCGCGCGCGAAGGGATCGTGATCAATATGTTTCTGGTTTCCAGCTGGTCCCAGTCGGAAGAAGACATCCGGTTCGCGCACCGGTTGGCGGAAAGTACCCAAGGCCGGGTTTTTTTCCCTGGTGGTGATGCCCTCGACCGCTTTGTAGTCTGGGACTATCTGAAACGAAAACGCGAAATCATCGGCTAGCTGGAAAGCGCCACGTTTATCCGGGAACTGGTCATCGAAGGCCAGTCGATCAGGACGACCACCGAGCACCCATTTTGTGTGCCTGCTCACGGTGAGGATGGTTGCGGGGCGTTCGTACCTGCGGGAGAATTGCAGGCCGGCGACCGGCTGGTTTCGCATGACGGGCGGCTGGTCGAGATCGCTGCTGTCCGCCCGACCGGTGAACTCACCACCGTCTACGCTCCTTCGCATCGCCGACCATGGCGAAAGGAGTTGGAGGCAGAAAACAACGCGGGCTTGAACTCTCAGCCGGATCGGCGGCCGCGGTGTCCGGGTGGCGTCTGGCGGCGAAAGACATGGAAGGGAGTGGTTGTGCAATCGAACTCTCCATTCACAGCCTGCTCTGGTATAATGGGGACAAGGACCAACGCGATGATTGAAATCAAATATACTGGTGACGCCCTCTGGGAAAGGATTGAACGAGCCGTGGAGAAAGTGAAGGAACGGCTGCGACGCGTAACGCGAGCGCTCAATTCTGCAGATATTCCGTACGCTGTGATTGGCGGCAATGCGGTTCAGCACTGGGTTTCTCAAGTGGATGAGTCCGTTGTGCGGAACACGCGCGACGTCGATATCATTCTGAATGAAGCGGATTTGGATCGGGCAATCCCGGCCCTGGAAGCCGAAGGATTTATCTACCGGCGTTCTGCCGAAGTAACCATGTTCCTGGACGGCCCCAATGCCAAAGCTCGCGACGCCGTTCACGTTGTTTTTGCGGGAAAAAAAGTCCGGGAGGAATACCCCGAGCCGGTTCCCCTGGTAGACGAATATGAGCTGATGGAAGAATCGCGTACGCTTCCCTTTGAGAAACTGATCACCATGAAGCTGACTTCCTTTCGCAGAAAAGATCAGGTTCACTTGCTGGACATGATTTCTGTCGGGCTGCTGGATGAAACCTGGCTCGAAAAGCTTTCACCAGAACTACGACGTCGACTGGAGGAATTGTTAAACGACCCTGACGGGTAGCTCATCAAGTATGGCGACGACCGAACGTATGCCCGCACAGCCTGGTGTTGGAAATTTGCCCCAACTCGTAAAAGCCTCGCAAGGTCGGTAGCGGACTTCAACGACAAGAGCCTGTCGAGGAGATCGAAGTCCATGACTGGTTGCTGGCCCGCAGCGAGTTTGATCCGCATGGCCCACTGGAACTGAAGCGGGTCGAGGAGAAGTTTGTTCGGACCCCATTCGTGATGGAATTGGTCATCGAAGGCCAGTCGATCCAGACGACCGCCGAGCACCCATTTTATGTACCTGTTCACGGTGAGGATGGTGGCGATTCTTCATCGCACAGGTCGTCAATGCGATGCTGTCCACCTGCCCGCCTGCTGCTGCAATGAACAGAAACAAAAGACTGCTTGAATGGGGCCCTCCATGGTGAACTTTGATCGAATTACAAGCGACCCAGCGGTTATGCATGGGCAACCCTGCATTCGCGGCATGCGCCTGACTGTCCGGCGAGTTCTGGAAGCACTGGCGACGTATCCAGATCGACATGAGTTCACGGAATGAAAAAAGACAGGCATTACTGGCTCGTTGGGTACGCCAGCGGTGGTTGGAATGGCGCCTTGATGGGTGCCCAGTTCGGGCAGATGGCGGGGAGTCTGGCGGGTAATTTTCTGGTCGCCTGCTTCACGGCTGGG
>JBGSVU010000474.1:0-4612 GCA_041752775.1 Pirellulaceae bacterium
GCAAATCCGGGTTTGTTTGCCCCGGACGAATCAGGCTGTACAGATTTCATCGCCCACCATTTTGACCGCCAGTCCAGTTGGCGAAATCCCCACTGTTTACAAAATTTACCGTTTTGCAATCGCGCCAAACCAGCCGGAGCCGGTCTTGCTTTCGAAAACCTGAATGATCTCCGAATCGACCGGCTGGTTGCCGTTTGCAACTGCCGGGCTGGACCTATTCGCCGATGGCACCGATTTCTGCCATGGATCCGAATGACTTCGCACCGTGGGAATCGAAAATCCGCAGCAGGACATAGCGTGCGCGGACGTCCGGAAAGCCGACGGATTCGGGCTGTTTCTGTTTTTTCAGTTTCGCCTGGGCAACAGGATCACCAAAAATTTCCGGTTCCATGCCGAGGCAAATCTCAATATTGTGAGCCGCACCGTTCCAGCCTGCGTCCTGTCGGCCGAGGCAGACGATCCCGCGCACCACATGCACCGCGCCGAGGTCGATGACCAGTTCGTGAGGCGGCGCGGCCACTGTTCCGGAAAAACGGCTGTGCCAGATGGTGGTCGGGTCGCCATCGATCGCATTGGCGGCAAATTTTCTGTTGTCGCTGTTTTCGCTGCTGGCCCGAACGATCGTCCAGTCCCTGTTCGCCAGCATGCCTTCAGTCGGCATCACCTCGCCCTGGCCATTCTGTTTTGCATTCGGCTTTCTGGCCGGTGGGGGATTGTCGTGCTGGACCGTTTTTGCGCGGCGATCACGCTCGTGTCGCCCGGTCGAAGTATAGACTCCTTTTTCAACAGCTGAGTGTTCCTTCTGTGCGATTTCATCCAGTTGCTCCACGATATCGGAATTTTCACTGGCAATGTCCCTCGATTCGCTGGGGTCCGTTGCCAGATCATACAACTGCCAGGCCGATTTCATCCGCACACCGCGACAGTTTCCCATCCGGATCGCACAGTTGTTGCCTGTTTCCCAGTACAGGAAATCGTGTTGTGCCTGTTTGCGACCGGCTGTGTCTTCTCCGGTCAGCGTGGGCAGAATCGATATCCCATCGATGTCCGAAGGTATTGGGCAGTCCGACATTCCGGCAAGGGTCGGCAGCAAGTCGGGAAAATACGAAACCAGGTCCGTGACGCGGCCGGGTTCAATTTTGCCGGGCCACCGGGCGACAAAGGGAATCCGCAGACTCCCCTCATACAGCCCACCCTTTTTTCCGCGAAACTCCACACCGGTCACCGGGTCCCTGTTTGCCGAATGAAAACCGCGAGGATGTTCGGCATCGGCAAAATAGTCGTTTCCGCCGTTGTCGCCGCAAAAAATCACGAGAGTGTTATCGTCGATTTTCAATTCCTTCAACAAGGCAAGGATTTCACCAACCTGCCGGTCCAGCATTCCGACCATCGCGGCGTAACGTCTGGCCTGCTCGGGCCAGGGCCGGTCTTTGTAAATGGCCCACGCCGGATCGTCGTCCGGAATCTGGAAAGTGCCATGCGGTGGCGTGTAGGGAAGATAGGCGAAAAAAGGTCTCGCCGCGTTCGCACGGATGAATTCCATGGCGGCACCATGAATTTCGTAATGCGAATAGGTCTCGCCAGTCGGCCCGCTGTTTCCTGCCAGCGGAACTTCTTCGCTGTTGCGAATCAGGTACGGTGGGTAGTAGGAATGGGCGTGGACCTGATCATAGTAGCCAAAGAAAATGTCAAAGCCATGTTTTTCGGGCACCCCAGTTGAGTCGCGCCCACCGCACCCCCATTTTCCGAATCCACCCGTTGCATAGCCCTGCTGTTTCAGCAGCGAGGCGATGGTGACTTCGTCGGCCCGCAGCGGAGTTCCCCCGTCGTTGGCCCGCACCGAAGTGTGTCCGCCATGTTTTCCGGTCATCAGGCAACAGCGGGTGGGGGCACAAACCGAAGCCCCGGCATATGTTTCGAAACCGGATTCCGTCCGCTGCCAATCGGTCCAGACTGGGCGTGGCAATGTTTCGCCCTCCGTTAAATCCTGGCTCAAAGTATCCCAGCTCATCAGCCATGATGAAGACGATATTCGGTTTCGCAGCAGAGGCAGCATCGCCAGAAAGCAAGCCGACGGGACCCCACAAACCTGCGCTCCAAAAACAAAACAACCCAAACCAGAACAGTCTCATTGGGCCCGATTCCTGAACAGTCATTATTTACCGCCTACAGCTGACTTCGACTCTATCTGACTCTATCTTTCCCTGTCTGCCATTGAATCCGAATCAAATTGCGGGTTGGGTTTATTCGGCATCGGCGCGCCGGTCTGCTGGATCCAGGCGAGCAGGTCGTTCAGCAACTCGTCACGCTTCTCCCTGTTTTTTCCAGCCAAATCGGTACGCTCGCCAATGTCATTTGCCAGATCGTACAGTTCAACCGAGTGATTCGTGTCAAGACTTTCGCTCCCTCCGTCCAGCTGCCATTCTTCGTGAAAGAGATGCAGTTTCCAGTCCCCTTTGCGAATCACACTGACAGGTCGGCTGCGAAATCCGGTACGGACATCCAGCTCGCGGCCCCGATTGACGGGTGAATCCAGATATCCGGGGAAATGCCAATAGATCGCCTGCCGGTTCAGGTCGCCGCTCCCATCGAGCAGCGGCAACAGATTTTCGCCATCCAGCGTTTTGCCGTCCGGAAAGCCGGCGCCGGCTGCGGCGAGAAAGGTCGGATAAAAATCGACATGAATGACTGGTACACTGGACTGCGATCCGGGTTTCGTGACGCCGGGCCAGCGGACGATCATCGGCTCGCGAATGCCGCCATCGTAGTAGCCACCCTTGCTGCCGCGCAGCGGTTCCTGGGACGATCCCATCACGGCTCCGTTGTCACTGGTGAAAACGACCAGCGTATTTTTTTCGAGGTCCAGTTCCCTGAGTTTGTCCAGCAACATGCCAACGCTGGTATCGAGGTCTTTTGTGCAGGCGGCATACATCGCTTTGCCATGTTGTTCGCCAGGCTTTTTGGCCCGAAAATACGCAACCGTATCGGGTTGACCCTGCTGCGGCGAATGGATTGCGTGATGGGAGAGATAACAGAAAAATGGACGGTCGCTGTTCTGTCCGATAAATTCACACGCCTTTAGTGTCAGGGTGAAAACGCCCTTGGGGTCTTCCGGTGGTCCGGTCTGGTTGCCCTCGCTTCCTTCGTCCAGCTCTCCATTGCCGAACGAATCAAAACTGACGTCAAATCCCTGCTCTGTCGGCAACGCACCGTCTTTGCCCGCCAGGTGCCACTTGCCAAAATGCCCCGTCGCATAACCCGCAGCTTTCAGGGCTTCGGCGACTGTCACGTTTTCCCGGGCCAATCCCGATTTGTTCGGAATGGGTATCAGCCGCTGCAATTTTTTTGGCCCGCGCCCTGTATTGCCGACGGCAAACACGTGATGGCGCGGCGTATAGTTGCCGGATATCAGACAGGCCCTGCTGGGCGCGCAGTTTCCCGCTGCGGCATATGCTGAACTGAACACCATGCCTTCCCGGGCCAGTGAATCAATCCGTGTCGTCTCGTAAAAATCACTCCCCTGATAGCCCACATCTTTCCATCCCAAATCGTCCGCAAAGATCAGGACAATGTTCGGCTGGTCCCTGGCGGCTGCATTACCAGCCAGTCCGGCCACCAGTAAAACAGCCGCAAAGACAGTTCTCACATTCATTGCCTGGTTAACCGCACACAGGAATACCTGAAGAATCACTGGGAATCGCCGCGTGCTGGCCATTCTACACACCTGTAGGGGTCCCGTCATTGTGATCCTGTGATCACTGTCGTCTGCCGGATTGAGTCGGCCTGGAAAGGTGGGACTGGCCAGCAGCCTGTCTTCAATCGGGTTTGGCCCACATGGCCATGGACAATGTCTGCCCTCGGTCCGCCCCTGTGGGGACAGGCACAGGGTTACCCCTTGCCCGGGGTGCGGCCAGACGTTTGAATGGCCAGCATGTTCATTGTATTTGACGGCGTCGATGGGGCGGGAAAGTCGACCCAGTTGCAACTTGCTGCCCAGTGGTTTCACGATTCCGGTCGTGACGTGCTCACCTGCGCAGACCCCGGCAGCACCGAACTGGGGCAACGGATTCGCCAGCTGCTGCTGGGCCAACATGATATTCCCGTGTCGATGCGCAGCGAGATGCTGTTGTTCATGACGGCGCGGGCTCAACTGGTCGATGAACTGGTGCGACCGGCACTGGCAGCAAACAAAGTCGTGCTCTGCGACCGTTATACGTTTTCCACGGTCGTCTATCAGGGACATGCGGGAGGAATGGATCCGGCCGAAATCTGGACTGTGAACCAGGTCGCGACAGGAGGGCTGGTTCCTGATTTGACTTTACTGTTTGACATGCCGGTCCCGGTGGCGTTGCAGCGAATCGGAGCGCGGCGACTGGACCGGATGGAGTCGCGGGGCGAGGATTTCCTGGAACGGGTGCGGCAGGGATTTTTGCTGGAATCGCAACGCTGGCCGAAAGGTGTGGAAATTGTTCCAGCCGGTGAACCTGTCGATGCGGTGTTTGCCCGGGTCAAAGTCCATCTGGCTGCCGTCGCCGATCGACACCGGGAGGCGGACGGATGAGTTGGCAACAGATTGTCGGACACGAAGCGGCATTGCAACGAACTCGCAAAG